>NZ_QOZT01000060.1:0-24483 GCF_003345135.1 Acidovorax sp. BoFeN1 | reverse complement strand
CGCACAGGCAACCGTGATGTGCGCGGCCGCCACCGTGCTGCTGCTGCGCGATGGCGCACAAGGGGTGGAGGTGCTGATGACGCGCCGCTCGCCGCGGGCCAGCTTCGCACCGGGCGCCTATGTCTTCCCCGGCGGCGGCATCGACGCGCTCGATGCGTCGCCCGAGACGCACGCCGCCGCCGACCGCCGCCCGGCGCAAGACGACCTGCACCTCACGCAGGCCATTGCCGCCATCCGCGAGAGTTTTGAAGAGCTGGGCATTCTGCTGGCGCGCCATGCCGATGGCCCCCGCAAAGGTGGGATGGCCGACGCGCACGACATCGCCGCCATCGACCGCCACCAGCCCTTTGCCGCGCAGTGCCAGGCCCGTGGCCTGCGCCTGGCGGCCGACAGCGTGTACCTGCTGGCCCACTGGACGGGAGACCGCGACCTGCCGCGGCGCTTTGAGGTGCCGTTTCTCGTGGCCTGCATGCCCGAGGGGCAGACGCCCGTGGCCGACGAGACCGAGCAGTTCGAGCCCGTGTGGGTGCGCCCGGCGGATGCGCTGGCGAGGCATGAGGCGGGCCAGTTCTTCATGATCTTCCCCACCATCCGCACACTGCAGCGGCTGGCAAAGTTTGTGAGCACCCAGGCCGTGCTGGACGCCGTGGCGCACGAGCAACCCCTGTGGGTGAGCTGCCCGCGCGCCGGCCTGCTCGGCGGCAAGGAAGCGCGCTACATGGAAGACGAAACGCCCTTTGGCGAGCTGGCGCTGGTGTGCCCCGACGGGCAGATCGTGCACCCGCTCGACTGGCAGACCGAGCGCCCCGTGCCGCTGCTGCGCAATGTGCAGCGCCTCACCGCGCCCAACCCCGGCGTGATGACCGGCCCCGGCACCAACAGCTACCTGGTGGGCGACCCCGCCACCGGTTTCATCGCCATCGATCCCGGCCCGGCCGATGCCGAGCACCTCGACAAGCTCTGGCGCGCTGCGGGGGGCGACATCCGCATGATCGTGTGCACCCACTCGCACCCCGACCACTCGCCAGGCAGCAAGCCGCTGCAGGCGCTGTGCGTGCAGGCGGGCAAGGCCCAGCCGCCCATCCTGGGCCTGCCCTCGGCCCCCACCGCGCGCGCGGCCAGCGCGTTCACGCCCGACCGGGCGCTACAAAATAATGAGCTGCTGGCGCTTTCAGGACAAGCGCCAGAGGGCAAAATCACCCATACCCTGCAGGTGATCCACACCCCCGGCCACGCGGCCAACCACCTGTGCCTGCTGCTGCAGGAAGACGGTCTGCTGTTCAGCGGCGATCACATCCTCAACGGCAGCACCACCGTGATCGACCCGCCCGACGGCAACATGGCCGACTACCTGGATTCGCTGGACCGGCTCGATGCCTTGTGCGCCGAGCACAGCGTGGAGTTCATCCTGCCGGCCCATGGCCATGTCCTGGGAGGCCCGATCAACGGTGCACGCAGCGCCATTGCCAAGCTCAAGGCGCACCGCCTGGCACGCGAAGCCAAGGTGCTGGCCGCCATGCAGGCGCTGCCCGATGGCAGCATGGAAGACTGGGTGCAGCACGCGTACGACGACGTACCCCCGCGCATGTGGCCGGTGGCCCAGCGCTCGCTGCTGGCGCACGTAGAACGTATCCGCTCACAGCAGCCCGGCAACAACTGAACTACAAGAACAGCTCCCAACCGCATTCATTCAATGACCGACAAGAACCCCGACCCCACCCACATCCGCCTGGCCAAGCGCGTGGCCGAACAACTGAACTGCTCGCGCAGCACGGCCGAGCAATTCATCGAAGGCGGCTTTGTGAGCGTGGACGGCCAGGTGGTGGAAGCCCCCGGCGCCCGCGTGCGCCCCGACCAGGCCGTGACCGTGGCGCAAGACGCCAGCCTGCTGGAGCTGACCCCGGTCACGCTGCTGCTGCACAAGCCGGCGGGGTTTGAAGCAGGCCTGGGCGTGCCAGCCGGGCAAGCGGCCCACGCCAGCCGCAGCCAAGGCGCCACCCCGGCCACCACACTGCTGAATGCGGCGTCGCACCTGGGCGACGATGCCTCGGGCATCCGCGTGCTGCAGCGCCACTTCAAGCAGCTCGAATGCTTCACCCCCCTGCCCACCGAGGCCAGCGGCCTGGTGGTCTACACGCAGGACAAGCGCATCGCGCGCAAGCTGGCCGAAGACATCGAATCGCTGGAGCAGGAGTGCATCGTCGAGGTGAAGGGCAACATCGCACCCAACGGCCTGCAGCGCCTGTGCCACGGCCTCTCATTCAACGGCCGCCCGCTACCCCCCATCAAGGTGAGCTGGCAAAGCGAGACCAAGCTGCGCTTTGCCCTCAAGGGCATCCGCCCCGGGCAGATTCCCGCCATGTGCGATGCCGTGGGCCTGACAGTGGTCGCCCTCAAGCGCATCCGCATCGGCCGCGTGCCGCTGGCCAAGGTGCCCGAGGGGCAATGGCGGTATCTGCAGCCGTGGGAGCGGTTCTAAGACGTTTTTGGCACATGGCGCCATAGCGCGACGCGGTTGCGCAGCATCATCAAAAACAATAGCTGCAAGCGCTTACTCCACAAGCACAAACGCCCATTTTGATGAAGACTTTTTACCACCACCGCTGATACACTGCGCTGCAACTCTGGAGGGAGTTCATGAACCACAACGATTCAGGCAGTGCAGCGCAACTGCCCCCCAACCTGGCCCTGCAGAGCATCGAGGCCCATCCCCTGGAATTCACGGGCAGTGGCGGCGAATATTTCCGCGTGTGGATCGTGAATGTGCTGCTGGGCATTCTCACGCTGGGTTTCTACACCCCCTGGGCACGCCGGCGCACGGCCCAGTATTTCTATGACCACAGCATGGTGGCCGGCAGTCCGCTGGAGTTCACTGCGCAGCAGCGCAAGATGGTGATGGGCTTTGTGATGCTGGTGCTGCTCACCGTGGCCTACAACATTGCCGCCGAGTCGGGGCAGGACACGGCGGTGGCGCTGTTTCTGTTGGCTGGCGCGGTGCTGGCGCCCTTCATCTGGGCCAGTGCCATGCGTTTTCGCCTGAGCGCCACGCGCTGGCGCGGCTTGCGCCTGCAGTTCACCGCCAGCTGGCGCGAGGTTTATACCGCCAGCTGGCCGGTGTTTGCCCTGGCGCTGGTGTGGATGGCCGTGGTGTTCGGGCTGCAGGCCCTGGCGCCAGAGGTGGCGCAAGCGGCCCCGGGCCTGGCGGGCGAGAAAGTACGCAAATCGCTGTCGGCCTTCACCGCGCCCATGGGGGCCTTGCTGGCGCTGGGTCTGGTGCTGTCGTTGCTGTGCATCATTCGCCTTGAATACAACTACAAGAGCCTGCTGGTGCTGCGCGCCCACCTGGGCACCGAGCCGGGCCGCTGGAAGCCCGTGTACATGGATTTCGTCAAGATCTGGCTGGCCACGGTGGCGGTGTTCATCGTATCGGCCCTGGCGATGGGCGCCCTGCTGGCCGCGCTGGCGGGCGGCTCTTTCGCACTGTTCGCCGGCCAGACGCAGCGCATGGGCCTGTGGCTGGTGGTGGTGATTTTTGTGGCCATCGTGGGCGGTATCTTCTTGCTGTTGCTGGCCTCGGCACCGGCCCGCGCCTACCGTGAGGCGCGCATGTTCCAGCTGATGTGGAGCAACGTGGGCGTGAGCCAGGTGGCACGCTTCAAATGCCAGCTGGGCACGGGCCGCTATGTGCTGCTGCGCCTGAAAAACATGCTGCTGACCCTGCTCACCCTGGGCCTGTACCGCCCCTTTGCACGGGTCAGCGAATACCGCATGAAGTTCGAATCGGTCACGCTGCACATCAAGGGCGGCGTGGACCAGATCGCCGGCATCCTGGTGCGCCAGCAGCAAGGCGGCCTGGGCGATGCCCTGGCCGATGCCGCTGGGCTGGACCTGATTGGATGATGTCGCGTCCGCCGTCCTCGTTGACCGGGCCGGTGGCCGCAGGGCAACCCGAGCCATTGGACGCAGCCACTCAGGGAAACGTACACCTGCTGCCCGCACGCTGGTTTGATGGCCTGAGCAGCAAGGCGCAGCCGGTGATGGTGGGTCTGCAGCCCACGCCCAAGGGCCCCTCGCTGCTGCTGCACCCGATGGCGGCGCCGGGCGCGGCACCCCGTGTATTCACCCGTGACCAGGTGGCTTGGCCGCAGGCCTGGAGCGCACACCGGTCGCCGCGGCGCGTGGTGGTCGATTTGCGCGACCACGGCAGCCTTGAAATCGACGCCACGGCGCAGTGGCACGCCGCACTGGCCGCGGCGGGTGCGCGCCCTGGCCTGGCCCAGCGCATGCAGATCCACTGGCCCGTGCTGCTGGCCGTGGCGGTGGCCGCCGCCGTGGCTGTTGCGCTGTTTTACCGCTTTGGCACCCCTTGGGCAGCCACCCAGCTCACGCGGTATGTGCCGCTGTCGTGGGAAACCAGCCTGGCCGAAAACGCCTTGCAGCAGATGGACGAGGGCACGCTCAAGCCCAGCAAGCTGCCCGCCGAACGGCAGGCCCAGCTGCGCGCCCGCTTTGACCAGCTGGCGCAGCAAACGCCACCGGCGCTGCAGCGCTACCGCGGCTATGCACCCCGGCTCACGCTGGCCTTTCGTTCGGGCATGGGCGCCAATGCCTTCGCACTGCCCGGCGGCACGGTGGTGATGACGGACGCCCTGGTGCGGGTTGCTGCCGAGAAGGGCCTGGACGACAACGCGCTGATCGGTGTGCTGGCCCACGAAATCGGCCATGTGGCGCACCGCCACACCACGCGCATGCTGGTAGAGCAAGGCGTGCTCAACGTGGGCCTGGGCCTGGCGCTGGGGGACGTGTCGTCCGTGCTGTCCACGGGCGGTTCGCTGCTCACCGGCCTGGCCTACCGCCGCAACCATGAGCGCGAGGCCGACTGCTTTGCCATCGCACTGATGGGCCACGTTGCGCTGCCCACGGCGCCCATGGGCCAGTTGCTGCTGGCCATTGCGCACGGCGAAGAAAATGCGCAAGAGAAGGCCGAAGCGCAGGCACAAGCGAAGGGCGAAACGAAGGCCGGCAATCCCGCCGATACCAAGCGAGCCCCACCCGGGGAGCAAGGCGTGTGGTCGTGGCTCAGCAGCCACCCGGATACGGTGGAGCGCGCCACCGAGCTGGAACGCGGCCATGCACCGCGTTGCGCTGCGCCTTGATCGAACGCCGCGATTTACTTCAGAATAATCAAAAACAATAGCGCACTGCGCTTATTGCATAAGCACTGGCGCCTGTTTTAATGAAAAGTGTGAAGCGCGCCGATAAGCCGGATTCTGTGCACTGCGGTTGCCCGCAGCGTGACCGCCATTACTCTGGGCCGGGTGTCGCCACCACGGCTCGATGCTACCTACCCGCCAACTCTGCGGAACCACATCAACGTTGGCCTACTTGGTATTGCTGCGCGTAGAGATTGCCCGTTTCACCCGAAGCGGGCACCGCCCGCTTCGGGTGGCTATGGTCTTGGAGGCTTGCGCCTCCAACCGTCTGGCTTGCGCCAGCCGTGCCCGCTTGCGCGGGCAACCGATAGAACACCTTCGGTGGCTTGCAGCCTGCTCCGACTCGTCTCTGTTGCTCTGATCCTCACCTCACGGTGGGCAGCCGTTAGCTGCTACGCTGTCCTGTGCAGTCCGGACGTTCCTCCAGTGCCTGGTTTCCCAGATTGCACCGGCGGCGGTCTGGCGCGCTTCACGGGGGCGATTGTCCCAGATTTCGCCGTGCAGGCCGGGCACGCCCGCTGTGGCGCACGTTTTACGCAAGCTTTAGACACCATGACCACTACCCATCCACCGCAATCCACGCCAACCACGCCGTCATCGCATTTCGACGCTGCCGCCCGCGACTGGGACCAGCGCCCCATGTCGCAGCAACTCGCCGCTGTGCCGCCGCTGCTGCTGGCGCGGCTGCCGCTGTCGCCCACCGACCGTGTGCTCGACTTTGGCGCGGGCACCGGCCTGCTGGCCACGCAGATTGCACCCAAGGTGGCGCATGTCACCGCGCTGGACATGTCTGCCGCCATGCTGCAGGTGCTGGACGAAAAAGGCGTTGCCAACATCACCACGCACCATGGCGACATTTTTGACGGCCTGCCGGGGCGCTACCACGCCATCGTGAGCTGCATGGCCCTGCACCATGTGGCCGACACCGCCGCGTTGATGCGCGCCTTTGCCGCTGCGCTGCACCCCGGCGGGCGCATTGCGCTGGTGGATCTGTATGCCGAAGACGGCAGCTTTCACGGCGACAACGCCGCCAAGGGCGTGCAGCACCTGGGTTTTGCGCCCGAAGCCTTGCAGGCGCAGGCCGAGCAGGCGGGCCTGCAAGGCATCGTCTTTACCGGCATCCTGCACATGCAGCACCGCAATGGCCAAAGCTATCCGCTGTTTTTGATGACGGGGCACAAACCATGATTCAACATTGATAGCTGCACCCGCTTGATGGACGGCGGTTACAGCCCGTTTTCATCTATAAATTTGGCCGAGGCCGCCCGCCTGCGGGCACTGCACACCGCCCGCAGGCTGCGATGCCCCTGCGCTGTGCATATCCATATAGCCGCTGCGCAGAACAAGTGGTTCAGAATGCGTGCCAACCCCTTTTCACTTCCCCTTCAGGAGACGCCATGAAAGTCGACAACGTTCTGCAAACCATTGGCAACACGCCGCATGTGCGCATCAACCGCCTTTTTGGCGCGGGCGCCAACGTGTGGATCAAGTCCGAGCGCGGCAATCCCGGCGGCTCCATCAAAGACCGCATTGCGCTGGCCATGGTGGAAGACGCCGAAAAATCGGGTGCCCTGCAACCGGGCGGCACCATCATCGAGCCCACCAGCGGCAACACCGGTGTGGGCCTGGCCATGGTGGCGGCCGTCAAGGGCTACAAGCTGGTTCTGGTGATGCCCGACAGCATGAGCATCGAGCGCCGCCGCCTGATGCTGGCCTATGGCGCCAGCTTCGACCTGACGCCGCGCGAGAAGGGCATGAAGGGCGCCATCGCCCGGGCCGAGGAACTCAAGGCCCAAACACCCGGCGCCTGGATTCCGCAGCAGTTCGAGAACCCGGCCAACATCGACGTGCACGTGCGCACCACGGCGCAGGAAATCCTGGCCGACTTCCCCGACGGGCTGGACGCGCTCATCACCGGCGTGGGCACGGGCGGCCACCTGACCGGCGTGGCGCGCGTGCTGAAAGCCCAATTCCCGCAGCTCAAGGTGTTTGCCGTGGAGCCCACGCAGTCGCCCGTGATCAGCGGCGGCCAGCCGGCACCGCACCCCATCCAGGGCATTGGCGCGGGTTTCATCCCCAAAAACCTGGACACCAGCCTGCTCGACGGCGTGATCCAGGTCGAGGCCGAGCCCGCGCGCGAATACGCCCGCCGCAGCGCCCGCGAAGAGGGCATGCTGGTGGGCATCTCCAGCGGCGCCACACTGGCCGCCATTGCGCAAAAGCTGCCCGAGCTGCCCGCCGGGGCCAAGGTGCTGGGCTTCAACTACGACACGGGCGAGCGCTACCTGTCGGTCGAAGGCTTTTTGCCAACGTAAGGCAAAATTTGAGCCAAATCGGCCTCTAGCGCTTATCCATCAAGCGCAAGTAGCTATTAATAAAGGAGCTTTCGAGCTCCTTTATTTTTTCGCCCGGTGCAGAGCGTCACGCCTTCACCGGCCCATACGCCGCCATGAGCGCCGCCACGGCACGCTGCACCGTGGCATGGATTTCGTCGTGCGTGAGGGGCTGCAGGGTCTGGAACAAAACCGGTCCTGCCATTCGGCCTCCAGCAGCGCGCGCGGGTGCGGGGCGGCGACCCCCCTGCTGCTGGGCAGCGCGACGCAGAAGGTGCTGGCGCATTCCAGAATTCCGGTGCTGGTGTACCGGAAAAGCGCAGCCCACCGCACGCAGGCCAAACCATGCGGCGGTCGGTAAAATCACCCTCCCCTGCATTGCCCTTCGCCCGATAACCACGGGCCGCAAGACCATGATCCGCCTTTCTGAAATCCGGCTGCCGCTGTCCGCGCTGCCGTCCGACCCCGACACCCAGCCCGAAGCCGCCCTGCGCGCCCGCGCCGCCCAGGCACTGGGTCTGGTCGATGTCGCCGACATTGCCACGCTGCGGGTTTTCAAGCGCAGCTTTGACGCGCGCAAGGTCGATTTGCTGGCGGTGTACATCGTCGACATCACGCTCGCCGACCCCACGCAGCAAGCCGCACTGCTCGAAAAATTTGCAGGCAACCCGCACATCCAGCCCACGCCCGACATGGCCTGGCACCCCGTGGGCCAGGCCCCGGCCGAGCTGCCCCTGCGCCCGGTGGTGGTGGGCTTTGGCCCCTGCGGCATTTTTGCGGCGCTGGTGCTGGCGCAAATGGGCTTCAAGCCCATCGTGCTGGAGCGCGGCAAGAACGTGCGCGAACGCACCCAGGACACTTGGGGCCTGTGGCGCAAGCGCGAGCTCAACCCCGAAAGCAATGTGCAGTTTGGCGAAGGTGGCGCGGGTACCTTCAGCGATGGCAAGCTTTACAGCCAGATCAAGGACCCGCGCCACTTGGGCCGCAAGGTGATGGCCGAGTTTGTGAAGGCGGGTGCGCCCGAAGAAATTCTGTATGTGGCGCATCCGCATATCGGCACCTTCAAGCTGGTGAAGGTGGTGGAGAGCCTGCGCGCGCAGATCATTGCGCTGGGCGGAGAGATCCGTTTCGGTCAGCGCGTGACCGATCTGGTGGTTGAAACCGGCCCGCAAGGCCGGCATGTGCGTGGCGTGCAGGTGCTGGACCAGGCCTCAGGCACCACCACCGAGCTGCGTGCCGACCATGTGGTGGTGGCCCTGGGCCACAGCGCGCGCGACACCTTTGCCATGCTGTACGAGCGGGGCGTGCAGATGGAGGCTAAGCCGTTTTCCATCGGCTTTCGCATCGAGCACCCGCAGGGCGTGATCGACCGGGCACGGTGGGGCCGCCATGCCGGCCACCCCTTGCTGGGCGCCGCCGACTACAAGCTGGTGCACCACGCTGCCAATGGCCGCGCCGTTTACAGCTTTTGCATGTGCCCCGGCGGCACCGTGGTAGCCGCCACCAGCGAACCCGGCCGCGTGGTCACCAACGGAATGAGCCAGTATTCGCGCAACGAGCGCAACGCCAATGCGGGCATGGTGGTGGGCATTGACCCGGGCGATTTTCCGCGCGCACCCGCAGCCTATGAAGCCGCGCTGGGCGCCACGCACGGGGTTGAGGCGCTGGCCACCGGCCAGCACCACCCGCTGGCGGGCATCGTGCTGCAGCGCCAGCTCGAATCGAACGCCTATGTGCTTGGCGGCAGCAACTACAGCGCGCCCGGCCAACTGGTGGGCGATTTCATCGCGGGCCGGCCCTCCAGGGAGCTGGGCAGCGTGCAGCCCTCTTACCAGCCCGGCGTTACGCTGGGCGACCTGCATGGCGCACTGCCCAGCTATGCCATCGAAGCCATGCGCGAGGCCCTGCCGGTGTTCGGCCGCAAGATCAAGGGCTACGACATGCCCGATGCCGTGCTCACCGGTGTGGAGACACGCACGTCGGCACCGCTGCGCATTGACCGCGGCGACAACCTGCAAAGCCCCAACACCCCCGGCCTGTATCCGGCCGGCGAAGGGGCGGGCTTCGCCGGCGGCATTCTTTCAGCGGGCGTGGATGGCATCAAGGTGGGCGAAGCCGTGGCACGCAGCCTGCTGGGCGCAGCGGCCTGACGGCGCCCAGGTCAGGGTCGCGGGCAACGCCCGCCCGTCCAGCGCATTGACTGCGGCCTGCAGCGACAGGACATGGTGGGCGACGGCAGCTAAATTTTCTTGACATCAGTCAGACCGCATCCGCACCGGGGAGGCACACTGCAGGCAGCAAGGCACCCACGCCAAAGGAGCACCGCATGACCGCACCGATCGCCACACCCCTGCCCGCACCGCCTACCGCGCCGCCCCCGGGACTGATCAAACGCCTTGGGTTTTGGGCTGCACTGGCGGCCCTGGTGGCGGTGCTGCTGCTGCCCACGCCGGCCGATCTGCCGCTGGCCGGGCACTACATGCTGGCCATCTTGGCGTTTGCCGTGATCGTGTGGATGACCGAGGCGCTCGACTATTCGGTCAGCGCCGTGGTCATTGGCGCGCTGATGCTCTTCTTGCTGGCCTACGCACCCAGCGCCGCCAAGCCCGGCGTGACAACGGCCATGGGTACCGGGGCTTCGCTCGGCCTGGCGCTCTCAGGCTTTGCCAACAGTGCTGTGGCCCTGGTGGCGGCGGCGTGTTTCATTGCCTCGGCCATGACGGCCACGGGGCTGGACCGGCGCATCGCGCTCACGGTGCTCTCCAAGGTGGGGGCCAAGACGCACCACATCGTGATTGGCGCCATGATTGTGGGCTTTTTGCTGTCGTTCATTGTGCCCAGCACCACGGCCCGGGTAGCGTGCCTCATGCCCATCATGATGGGCTTTGTGCTGGCCTTCAATGTGGACCGCAAAAGCCGCTTTGCCGCTTTGCTGGTGATCACCACGGCGCAAACGGCCAGCATCTGGAACGTGGGCATCAAGACCGCCGCAGCGCAGAACATGGTGGCCATCGGTTTCATCGAAAAGCAGCTGGGCGCGCAGATCACCTGGGGCGAATGGTTCGTGGCGGCAGCCCCTTTTGCCGCGCTGATGACGGTGGCGCTGTTCTTCATCATGACCCGCATGATGAAGCCCGAAATGAAAGAGATTGCCGGGGGCCAGGAAACCATCCGCAAGCAGCTGCAGGAGCTGGGCCCCATGACCATGAATCAGTGGAAATTACTGGCCATCGTGCTGGTGCTGCTGGGTTTCTGGTCCACCGAAAAGGTGCTGCACAGCTTTGACACCACCTCCACCACCATCGCGGCCGTGGCGCTGATGCTGTTCCCGCGCATCGGCGTGATGGACTGGAAGCAATCGCAAAAGGGCTTCCCCTGGGGCACGGTGGTGCTGTTTGCCGTGGGCATCAGCGTGGGTTCGGCCCTGCTGCAGACCAAGGCAGCGGGCTGGCTGGCCCAGCTTATCGTGAGCAACCTCGGGCTGCAGATGGCGTCGGCATTCGCCATCCTGATGCTGCTGTCGGGCTTCCTGATCGTCATCCACCTGGGTTTTGCCAGTGCCACGGCGTTGGCGTCCACCATGATTCCCATCATCATCAGCGTGCTGTCCACCGTGCAGACGCCGGGCATCAACATCGTGGGCATGACCATGATTTTGCAGTTTGTGGTGAGCTTCGGCTTCATCCTGCCGGTGAACGCGCCGCAAAACATGATTGCCTATGGCACCGACACCTTCGAGGCCCGTGACTTTGTGCGCACCGGCATCGTGATCACTATCGTGGCCACTGCTTTGCTGGTTATTTTTGCGCTGACCTACTGGCCCTGGATGGGCCTCATGGTGCACCAGCCATAGCGCTTGGGGGCAAGCACCGGGCCCCATGCAGGCATCCGCCTGCCAGCCAGATGGAAACGCTGGCATTGCCTGGCAGCCTTGCAGCCATCAACCACGCACCCCAAAAACAAAACCGCCGCAGGGCGCAAACCCTGCGGCGGTCTGTTTGAACCGGGGCCCGAAGGCCCGGCCCGCCAACCGGATCAACCCTGCTGAGCGTTCTGCAGCGCGGCAATGCGCTCTTCAATTGGCGGGTGGGTGCTGAACAGCTTGCCAATGCCACCGGCAATGCCCATGGCGGCCATGCTCTTGGGCAGCTCGGCGGGGTGCATGCCACCCAGGCGGGCCAGGGCGTTGATCATGGGCTGGCGACGGCCCATGAGCTGGGAAGCGCCTGCATCGGCACGGAACTCGCGTTGGCGCGAGAACCACGCCACGATGATGGCGGCTGCAAAGCCCAGCACGATGTCGAGCACGACGGTGGTGATCATGTAACCGATTCCGGGGCCCGAGCTGTTTTCGTCGTTCTTGCGCAGGAAGCTGTCCACGGCGTAGCCGATCACGCGCGACAGGAACACCACAAAGGTGTTCATCACGCCCTGGATCAGCGTCATGGTGACCATGTCGCCATTGGCAATGTGGGCCACCTCATGGCCGATCACGGCTTCGACCTCGTCGCGCGTCATGCCCTGCAGCAGACCGGTGGACACTGCCACCAGCGCCGAGTTCTTGAACGCACCGGTGGCAAAGGCATTGGGGTCGCCTTCAAAAATGCCGACCTCGGGCATGCCGATGCCGGCCTTGTCGGCAAACTTGCGCACGGTCTCGACGATCCAGGCCTCATCCGCCGAGCCAGAGCCGTCGATGATCTGAACCTTGGCGCTCCACTTGGCCATGGGCTTGCTGATGAGCAGCGAGATGATGGCACCGCCAAAGCCCATCACCAGCGCAAAGCCCAGCAAGGCGCCCAGGTTCAGGCCGTTGGCCGTGAGGTACCGGTTGACGCCCAGCAGGCTGGCCACCACCCCCAGCACCGCAACGACGGCCAGGTTGGTCATCACAAATAAAAGAATCCGCTTCATGAGTTCTCCGTGGGGTAAACAACAACAAGTGTTTGATGGCTCAGATGGGGGCCGGAGTCGGCGCTTCAAGCACCTGCACCACCAGACAGCGGCACGGTGCAGCACTGCTTGCACGCCCCCGGGCGCCCCTATGGCCGCGATTTCATCGCGCAATGGTAGGGCCAAACCAGCTCCAGGGCCTTATCACACAAGCCTTGACGGGAATTAGGTGTCAGCGCGCCGCGCGGGGCGGCCGAAAGACCTGCGCATCGCCATAAAAGCCCGGCACCTCGTTGGCTGGCCACCAGCCGGGCACCCCCAGCACCGGAAGCGGCGTGAAGGGTTTGGCGGCCCATGGCCCGGGCTGCACGGCCTGCGCCAGCCAGGCATCCAGGCTTGCTATTGAGTTTATAGCTACTGGCGCTTGATAGACATGGGCTACCGTGGGTTTTCGTGGTGAAACCAGTTTTTCAAGCAGCGCGTGCCCAAACAACACCAGCCACGCCTCGCGCCACAGCGGGCGCAAATCGACAAAAAGCGCCTGCCAGTCCCGCGCGCGCAGCGCCGCCCACAGCGCAGGCGGAGCACTGAGCACCGCGCCGTTTTCGTCAAACACCGTGAGCGCGTCACGCAGCGGCCCGCGCATGGCCTGCACGCCATCGGCGGCAATGGCCTGGGCCTGTAGCTGGTTCAGGCGGCGTTTGGTGTGCGGAAACTGCAGCCACACCAGGCCGTTGAAGAAATCGTGCAGGTTTTCGCGGGTGGGGACACGGCCAGTGTCGAAGATGTACTGCTCGTAGGCCTGGCCCGGCGGCAACTCGGCTTGGCGCACAAAGCCTACCGGGCAGGCACCGACAGAGTTCAAGGCGTCAGCCACCAAGCAGCCTACCAACACGCGTTGCTGCACCGCCTGCCCGACAGCGCGCAAGGGCACCAGCCATGGGGCATGCCAGTCAATGCCATCCAGTTGCAACATGCTTATCGGAGATAAATCACGGCTTGTGGCGTACAACCCATCTCGATCACAAAAGAGCTGGGATACCGCTCCAGAATGCGCAAGGCAGAGTCGCTAGTGCGCAACAGCCCATGCTGGCGCAAACGGCCCGCCACGGCACTCAACGCGCATGGCTGACCACGCAACAACTCCGGAACGGCCAGCAGCACATCGGCAACCGTGACACGGCGCAGAGCCAACTGGCTGACAACCGAGCGCAGGCCGTGCAGTTCTGGCAGCAACGGTGGTGCAGGTCGGCGC
Source organism: Acidovorax sp. BoFeN1 (assembly GCF_003345135.1). Lineage (NCBI taxonomy): Bacteria > Pseudomonadati > Pseudomonadota > Betaproteobacteria > Burkholderiales > Comamonadaceae > Acidovorax > Acidovorax sp. BoFeN1. The sequence continues at coordinate 10,789 of NZ_QOZT01000060.1, read as the reverse complement.
GGCATTGCTACATTCCATGACATGACAGCGGTTGCAACCACCTTTGCAACCGGCGCCTGAGTTGCAGCCCTGAGAGAACGCACTAGCACCGCCGGTACAACGGGCGTAGGAACATAGCTCAGCTGCGTTGGCTGGTGCACCGGTGTGAGCTTGAAATGCGTCGCATGACGGGCAAAAAAGGCCGCCGATTTGGTGGTTTTGCCCAAGATGGTTTTTTGGCGCAACACAGGCACCACTTGGGACAACAGTTGCGGCGAGTCGCGCAATGCGGGCACGGCTTGCAGGATGCGCGCCACCTCTTCGGGCATAGCGAGCGCGTGCTGGGCTGTGCTGGACAAAGGCCGCGCTGTTGGTTGCGCAAGTTTCGAGGCCGCAGCTTGCGTCGGCCCGGCAATTCCCGAGACTTTGATAGGCGCAGCCTCAAGCGGGCTCTGGTAGCGAATCCGGTTTGGCACTTGGAGTGGCAGCAGCTGGAATACCGAGGCCCACTGGGCAAACCACGCCGTGGTTTTGGTGCCCACCGTCAGAATACCTCGTTGTCGCAACGCGGCAACCACTTGACTCAAGTGTTGCGACTGGCCGCTGCGCAAGGCGGGGAAGGCCTGGAGCACCTGCTGCACCGCGTCCACTTGCGCAGGAGTATGTGCTGGTGCTGGTGCTGGTGCTGGTGCTGGTGGTGGTGGTGGGGGCGTAAGCGCGGGCGCTGGTGACAGTGCAAGCACCGCATGCGGCGCGGGTTCGGTCAGGGGTACTGGTTTTTCCACCACCTCCAGCATCACCACGTCGTCATAAAAACTCTCCGGATTGGCAAACAGAGTGTTGTTCAGGCTGAAGCACAGCACAAAACAGCCCTGCTCACGCAGCCAGGTGGCCAGTGGCACAAAGTCTGCATCGCCCGAGCAGATGACCACTGCGTCAATTCCCCGGCGACACACGGCCTCCACCACATCAATGGTCAGCGCGATGTCGGTCGTCACTTTGTTGGTGACCAAGTTGCTCACTGGGCGCACACCGTGCTTCCAGAGCACCGCATCTATGGTCTTCAGACTTTCTGGGCGCCCATAAGCACGTCGGTAAGAGATTCTCTCGGCCCGCGATTGCAAGTCTGCAAAGACATGGTCCAGCGCTGTAGCGTTGTTCAGGTTGTCAGCGTCTATGAATACGGCCATATTTTTGGCCATCCCAGAACGCCCCTTGCTGGCCGTATCCATGCCAAGTTCTACCCACTGACCAGCCGCCACGGCAGCGCTTCACCCGAGCGCAGGGGCTTGAGTTCGGCTTCGCCAAACGCAAAGCTGTCCGGCGGCGTCCACGATTCGCGGCGCAGGGTGATGGTGCCGGTGTTGCGCGGCAGGGCGTAGAAGTCGGGGCCATGAAAACTGGCAAAGCCTTCGAGCTTGTCGAGCGCCCCTGCGTTGTCAAACGCCTCGGCATACATCTCGATGGCGGCGTGGGCCGTGTAGCAGCCTGCGCAGCCGGTGGCGTGTTCCTTGAGGTGCGCGGGATGCGGCGCGCTGTCGGTGCCCAGAAAGAACTTGGCGTTGCCGCTGGTGGCAGCCTGCACCAGGGCCACACGGTGCGTTTCGCGCTTGAGCACGGGCAGGCAGTAGTAGTGCGGACGGATGCCCCCGGTAAAGATGGCGTTGCGGTTGTAAAGCAGGTGGTGCGCCGTGATGGTGGCAGCCGTAAAGCCGTCGGCCTCGCGCACGTAGTCGGCCGCATCCTTGGTGGTGATGTGCTCGAAGACGATTTTGAGTTCGGGGAAATCGCGGCGCAGCGGGATGAGCTGCTGCTCGATGAACGCAGCCTCGCGGTCGAACAGGTCGATGTCGCTGCTGGTGACCTCGCCATGCACCAAAAGCAGCATGCCGGCTTTCTGCATGGCTTCGAGGGTGGGGTAGGTCTTGCGCAGGTCGGTCACGCCAGCGTCGCTGTTGGTGGTGGCACCGGCGGGGTAGAGCTTGGCGGCGACGACGCCCGCAGCCTTGGCGCGCCCGATTTCTTCAGGCGGCAGGTTGTCGGTGAGATACAGCGTCATCAGCGGCTCAAACTGCACACCGGCTGGCACGGCGGCCAGGATGCGGTCCTTGTAGTCCAGCGCCTGCTGCGCCGTGGTCACGGGCGGGCGCAGGTTGGGCATGATGATCGCGCGGCCGAACTGGGCGGCCGTGTGCGGCACGACGGTGTGCAGGGGCGCGCCGTCGCGCACATGCAGGTGCCAGTCGTCGGGGCGGGTGAGGGTAAGGGTGTCTGGGGCGGCAGTCATGGGCGCCATTCTCCCATCACTCCCCGGCCGCAGGGCATTCGCCATCGGCGCCCGGCTGGCGAGCACCCATGGGTTATATGGGGTCGAAACCGGCCAGATCCAGCGCTTCGCGCAGCGAATCAAGGGCGTCGCGCACAAGGAAGGTTTCTGCATCGTCACTGGAACATGCCCGGATGCCCTCATGGCTGATGTTCTTGACGAAGCGCGCCAGCGCCTGGGCGTTTTCGGGGGTGAGTTCGGCGGTGATGACCACGGGTTGTTTCATTTTGGATATCTCGTTCAGACCATACTGGCCGCACCGGAAGATTCCGGCCCCGGCGATCTTACCGACTGAAAGAAGACCCGCCCTTCCCACGGCGCAGCCCGACACCCCGCCCAAAAACACCAACGGCACCCGCAGGTGCCGCCGTGCAGTGCAATGTGCTCAGTGCTGGAGGATCTTGTTGAGGAAATCCTTGGTGCGTGGCTGGCGTGCATCGGGGTTGTTGAAGAAGTCTTCCTTCGAGCAATCCTCCAGAATTTTGCCGCCCACGTCCATGAAGATCACACGGTTGCTGACCTTGCGCGCAAAACCCATTTCGTGGGTGACGCACATCATGGTCATGCCCTCGTTGGCCAGGCCCACCATTACGTCGAGCACTTCGCCCACCATTTCGGGGTCGAGCGCCGAGGTGGGCTCGTCGAACAGCATCACGATAGGGTCCATGCTCAGAGCGCGCGCAATGGCCACGCGCTGCTGCTGGCCGCCCGAAAGCTGGCCCGGAAACTTGTCCTTGTGCGCCATCAGGCCCACGCGCTCCAGCATCTTGAGGCCACGCTTCTTGGCGTCGTCGGCATTGCGGCCCAGTACCTTGATCTGTGCAATGGTGAGGTTGTCCGTCACCGACAGGTGGGGGAACAGCTCGAAGTGCTGGAACACCATGCCCACGCGGCTGCGCAGTTTGGGCAGGTCGGTCTTGGGGTCGTGCACGGCAATGCCATCCACATAGATTTCGCCCTTCTGAAAGGGCTCCAGTGCATTGATGGTTTTGATCAGCGTGGACTTGCCCGAGCCCGAAGGACCGCACACCACCACCACCTCGCCTTTCTGGATGGTGGTGGAGCAATCGGTCAGCACCTGCACGGGGCCATACCACTTGGAAACATTTTTGAGTTCAATCATTTTTCACTCCAACTCGTGTCAGTTGCCCATCGCACTGCGCTGGCCATGGACGCGACCCAGACTGCGGGACGGCCAGCAAGGGCCGCCCCGCAGCAAAGGCAGTCGTCCCCCTTCAAGGGGGAAGGCGCGCAGCGCCTCAGGGGGTGGGTATCTCATCGGATGATGGCGATCTTCTGGTGCAGGCGCTTGACCGCCCAGGACAGCGCGTAGCACATCACAAAGTACAGCACGGCCGCCGCCAGATAGGCCTCGATAGGGCGGCCAAAGTTCTTGCCGGCCACTTCAAAGCCCTTGAGCATGTCGTAGGCACCAATGGCATAGACCAGCGAGGTGTCCTGAAACAGGATGATGGTCTGCGTGAGCAGCACCGGCAGCATGTTGCGAAACGCCTGCGGCAACACCACCAGCTTCATGTTCTGGCTGTAGGTCATGCCCAGCGCCTGGCCGGCATACACCTGCCCCCTCGGTACCGACTGAATGCCTGCCCGCATGATTTCGCTGAAATATGCGGCCTCAAAGGCGATGAAGGTGATCACTGCGGACACCTCGGCACCGATGGGCCGGCCGATGATGGCCGGCACCAGCAGAAAGAACCAAAGAATCACCATGACCAGCGGAATGCTGCGCATGCCGTTGACGTAGATGGTGGCGGGCACATCCAGCCACTTCTTGCCCGACAGGCGCATGAGCGCCAGCACCGTGCCGAAGATCACACCACCAATGGTGGCCACCAGCGTGAGCATGAGGCTGAAGTACAGCCCCTTGAGCACGAAGTTAGAGATCAAGTCCCAGTTGTAGAACGAAAAATCAAGGCTGAGGTTCATGTCAGTGCCCTCCCGATCCACCGGCCACGATCAGGCCCGGTACGCGCGCCCGCTTCTCGATGAAGGCCATGATGCGGTTGATGGCGAAGGCAGAGACGATGTAGCAGGCCGTGACGGCCAGGTACACCTCGATGCCGCGAGAGGTTTCTTCCTGCGCCTGCATGGCGAACATGGTGAGCTCGGCCACCGACACGGCAAACGCCACGGACGAGTTCTTGAAGATGTTCATCGTCTCGCTGGTCAGCGGCGGAATGATGATGCGAAACGCCATGGGCAGCAGCACATAGCGGTAGGTCTGAAACGTGGTGAAGCCCATGGCCAGGCCTGCGTAGCGCTGACCGCGCGGCAGTGCCTGTATGCCCGAGCGCACCTGTTCGGCAATGCGCGCCGAGGTAAAAAACCCCAGCGCCAGCACCACCAGCACAAAGCCCGGCACGGCCTTCATGGCCGGAAACATGGTGGGCACGACGTGGTACCACAGAAAAATCTGCACCAGCAGCGGAATGTTGCGAAACAACTCCACCCAGGCATTGCCCAGCCGCACCACGACCGGCCGATCCTGCAGCGTTCGCAGGGTGCCGATGAACGACCCCAAAACCAGCGCCAGCAGCAGCGCCAGCACCGATACCGACACCGTCCAGCCCCAGGCCGACAGCATCCAATCCAGATAAGTGATGTCGCCGCCTTTGCCAAAGCAGCCCTGCACCACCTGCCGCTCCAGTGTGTCTTCGCAGAACACCTGCCAATCCCAGCTCATAGGATCGTTCCTTCTTCAAACGGAGGGTGTTGGGCCCCGCCAGAGGCGCCCAACAATAAAGCCCCTTCAAACCCGCGGTTCGAAGGGGCGGTTCAATCCTGGGGATTACTTCTTGGCGTAGTCTTCCATGGGCTTGTCGTTGGGGTTGGCCCATGCGGCCTTGGTGGCGTCAGACAGTGGCAGACCGATCTTGGTGTTGGTCGGGGGCACAGGCTGCATGAACCACTTGTCATACAGCTTGGCCAGCGAGCCGTCGGCGATCTGGCGCTTGATGGAGTCGTCCACGGCCTTCTTGAAGGCGGGGTCGTCCTTGCGCAGCATGCAGGCGATGGGCTCGACACTCAGAACCTCGCCCACAATCTTGAAGTCGGCCGGGTTCTTGGACTTGGAGATGTTGGCGGCCAGGATGGAGCCGTCCATCACAAAAGCATCGGCACGACCGGTTTCCAGCAGCAGGAAGCTGTCGGCATGGTCCTTGCCATAGACTTCCTTGAAGTCGATGCCACCGGCGCGCTCGTTCTTGCGCAGCGTCTGCACCGAGGTGGTGCCCGTGGTGGTGGCCACACTCTTGCCGTTGAGGTCCTTGATGGATGCGATGCCCGAATTGGCCTTGACGACCATGCGCACTTCTTCCACATAGGTGGTCACCGCAAAGGCCACATCTTTCTGGCGTGTGGCGTTGTTGGTGGTGGAGCCGCACTCCAGGTCCACCGTGCCGTTGGTCACCAGCGGAATGCGGTTTTGCGACGTGACGGGCTGGTACTTGGTTTCCAGCGCGGCCAGGCCCAGCTGCTTGCGGATGTCGGAGATGATGTGCTCGGCCATCTCGGTGTGAAAGCCCACATACTTGCCGTTGCCCAGCGTGTAGGAGAGGCCCGAGGATTCACGCACGCCCAGGGTGACGCTGCCCGAGGACTTGATCTTGGCCAGCGTATCGCCAGCCTGCGCAAACGCGCTGCCTGCCGCGAGGGTGACCACGGCCATTGCGAAAATGTGCTTTTTCATTTCTATCTCCTTGTGTCATTTCAAAAAGGTTTCTGAAGACTTGCGTCTACCCGCATTGTGAGCGGGCCACACAGTCCAGAACAGGGGGTTTACCTGCCGTACCGGTTGGCAGAAAACCCCGCCACAGTGGGTAACCAGAAGTCGCGCAACAGACAACCGACCAGCAGATTCAGCACGGTTGGGCTGAACGCAATGGGCATGAAACCACTTGCCGTGGGATGCCTTCAACAAGACCAGTCCATTGAATGCATGGGCTTGAAGCTTGCAATCTTTGTGCCACCAAACTTCCAACGTAACGCATTCAACCCAGTCCGGCCCAACCTGGGCGCCGAATGCGCGAACAACTGTATGAATAGTTTATATCCGCATTCACCTTGGGCATCAGCCCAAACCCTGCAAATACGCCCATAAAGCTTGCGCCGTGCCTTTGGGAGCCTCTTTTGCGCTGGGTTTTTCACGGTAGGCGCGGACATCCATCACGATCTGCAAGCCCGTGTGGTCCGGGGGTTCCGCGCTTACCAGCTTGCGCGCGCGCACGTCTTTTTTAACGGCGCTGTGCGGAAGAAACGCCACGCCATGGCCTTCCAGTGCCATGGCCTTGAGGCCTTCGGCCATGTCGGTTTCATAGACCCGCTCCAGATGGATGGCGGTGCCCGATTCTTTGAGGATGAGCTCGGTCATGCGCCCCAGATAGGCACCTGGCGCATAGCCAAGATAAGGCAGCGGCTGGCCGGCACGGCCGGGCAGTCGGAACAGGGGCTGCCCGTCGGCATCGGCCTTGCTGTAGGGCGACAGCACCTCCTGCCCCAGGCTCACCATTTCGTAGCGGTCGGCATCCAACTGAAAAGGCTGCGAAGAGTGGTGGTAGGCAATCATCAGGTCGCAGCCCCCTTCCACCAGGCGCATCACCGCATCGTGCACATTCAACGCAATGAGGCGACTTTTGAAGGGGCCGAATTTCTCGTGCAGGCTCGAAACCCACGCCGGAAAGAAAGTGAACGCCAGCGTGTGCGGCACCGCGAACTCGATCATGTCCTTGCCGGCGCTGGTGTGCGTGCGCAGCATGGCACGCGTGTTCTGCATGGCCTGCAGCATTTCCAGCGCCTGGTCGTACAACGTCTTGCCCGCCGGAGTCAGGCGCGTGGGATACGAGCTGCGGTCCACCAGATCGGTTCCGGCCCACGCCTCCAGCGCCTGGATGCGGCGCGAAAAAGCCGGTTGCGTTACATGCCTCAACTGGGCGGAGCGGCTAAAGCTGCGCGTCTCTGCCAGGCTGACAAAATCCTCAAGCCACTTGGTTTCCATCGCTGCATTATCCGCGCGCACCGATGGCACCGACGGCACTGCCCGAAGGTGTGCATGCATATCAACACACCCCATAATAGGTGGCCGCGCCCACAGCGCGCGCGCCGTCCAGGCCCCTGGTGCACAACACCGCCGGGCAGAGCGACAGCATTCGCCATGTTTGTTTCCCCGAGACTCTGCCCCCATGCCACCCTCCTCCCCTCCCGGGCCGACGGCTTCTGCCCCTGCGTCCCCGGCGCCCGAAGACAACGCCCCCCGCTCGCTGCGCATCGAAGACTGGCTCACGGTGATCGTGATGGCGGCGCTGGCCCTCATCACCTTCGCCAACGTGCTGGTGCGCTACTTCACCAATTCCTCGTTTGCCTGGACCGAAGAGATTTCGGTCTTTTTGATGATCGTGCTGGCGCTGGTGGCCGGCTCGGCCGCCGTGGCACGCGACCAGCACATCCGCATCGAGTACTTTGCCGAAGGCGGCCCTGATGCCCGCCGCAAGCTGCTGGCGCAATGTGGCGCGCTGCTGGTGGCCCTGCTGTTCGCCTTGATTGCCGTGCTCAGCGTGCGCATGGTGTGGGACGACTACCGCTTTGGCGAAACCTCGCCCGGCATCGGCGTGCCGCAGTGGTGGTATTCGATCTGGCTGCCCGTGATTTCGGCGCTGATCGCCGCGCGCGCCATCGGCCTGTTCGTCCGGCGCAGCCGCCAGGCACCGCCCGCAGACCACCACGGAGACTTCCAGGCATGATCGCCACCCTGCTGTTCGTGGCCTTTTTGGCCATGATGTTGATGGGCGTGCCCATCGGCGCCGCGCTCGGCCTGGCCGGTGCCGCCGCCATCGCGCTGGCCAATGCCGACAGCCAGTGGTTTGGCCTGCTGGCCGTGCCGCAAAACTTTTATGCCGGGCTGGGCAAATACCCGCTGCTGGCGATTCCGATGTTTGTCCTGGTGGGCTCCATCTTCGACCGCTCGGGCGTCGCGCTGCGCCTCGTCAACTTCGCCGTGGCCATGGTCGGGCGCGGCCCCGGCATGCTGCCGCTGGTGGCCATTGCCGTGGCCATGTTCCTGGGCGGCATCTCGGGCTCGGGCCCGGCCAACGCAGCTGCCGTGGGCGGGGTGATGATTGCGGCCATGTCGCGCGCGGGCTACCCACCCTCGTTCTCGGCCAGCGTGGTGGGGGCCGCAGCGGCCACCGACATCCTGATCCCGCCCTCGGTCGCCTTCATCATCTACTCGGTGCTGGTGCCCGGTGCCTCGGTGCCTGCGCTGTTTGCGGCGGGCATGATCCCCGGCATCCTGGCCGGCTTTGCACTGATCGTCCCCGCCGTGTGGATGGCGCGCCGGCACAAGATGGGCCATCTGGAAGCCACCATGCCGCGCCCACCGTTCTGGAAAAGCCTGCGCGAAGCCCTGTGGGGCCTGGCCGCGCCGGTGCTGATTCTGGGCGGCATGCGTGCGGGCTGGTTCACACCCACCGAGGCCGCCGTGGTGGCGGTTTTCTACGGCCTGTTTGTGGGCATGGTGGTCCACCGCACCATCACCGTGCGCGACCTGTTCCCCATCCTGCGCGAATCGGGCGAGCTGTCGGCGGTGATCCTGCTCGTGGTGTCGCTGGCGGGCATCTTTGCCTATTCGCTGTCCACCCTGGGCGTGATCGACCCCGTGGCCAACGCCATCGTGAACTCGGGCCTGGGCGAATACGGCGTGCTGGCACTGCTGATCGTGCTGCTGGTCACCGTGGGGATGTTCCTGGACGGCATTTCGATCTTTTTGATCTTCGTGCCCCTGCTACTGCCCATCATGAACCACTACCACTGGGACCCGGTGTGGTTCGGCGTGATCCTCACCCTGAAGGTGGCGCTGGGCCAGTTCACCCCGCCGCTCGCCGTGAACCTGATGGTGTCGTGCCGCATTGCCGGCGTGCGCATGGAATCCACCGTGCGCTGGGTCGGCTGGATGCTGCTGGCCATGTTCCTCGTGATGGTGCTGGTGATTGCGTTCCCGCCACTGGCCCTGTGGCTGCCCGCGCGCCTGGGCTACTGATTTCGCTGTGCAACCGTTGTCAATACTGAACTGAAGGAGACTGAAAAAATGAAACTGCGTACGTTCCTCACCTCGGCCGTGGCCGCTGCAGCCGCCCTGGCTTTCACCGCCCCCGCCGCCCTGGCGCAAACCGCGTACAAGAGCGAATACCGCATGTCGCTGGTGCTGGGCACCGCCTTCCCCTGGGGCAAGGGCGGCGAGCTGTGGGCCAACAAAGTGCGTGAGCGCACCAACGGCCGCATCAACATCAAGCTGTACCCCGGCGTCTCGCTGATCCAGGGCGACCAGACGCGCGAATTCAGCGCGCTGCGCCAAGGCGTGATCGACATGGCCGTGGGCTCCACCATCAACTGGTCGCCCCAGGTCAAGCAGCTCAACCTGTTCTCGCTGCCCTTCCTGATGCCCGACTACGCCGCTGCCGACGCACTGACGCAGGGTGAAGTAGGCAAGAGCCTGTTCCAGACGCTGGACAAGGCTGGCGTGGTGCCGCTGGCCTGGGGCGAAAACGGCTACCGCGAAATCTCCAACTCCAAAAAGGCGATCAAGTCCCCGGATGACCTCAAGGGCATGAAAATCCGCGTGGTGGGCTCGCCGCTGTTCCTGGACACCTTCACCGCCCTGGGCGCCAACCCCACGCAGATGAGCTGGGCCGACGCCCAGCCCGCCATGGCCAGCAGCGCCGTCGATGGGCAGGAAAACCCCCTGTCGGTCTACATGGCCGCCAAGCTTTACACCGTGGCGCAAAAGCACCTGACGCTGTGGGGCTACATGAATGATCCGCTGATCTTTGTGGTCAACAAGGACATCTGGAACAGCTGGACCCCCGCCGACCGCGAGATCGTCAAGCAGGCCGCCATTGACGCCGGCAAGGAAGAAATCGCCATCGCCCGCAAAGGCATGGTCGAGGCGGACAAGCCGCTACTCAAGGAAATCGCTGCCAACGGCGTGACCGTGACCCAGCTGTCTGCCGCCGAGCGCGAAGCCTTCGTCAAGGCCACCCGCCCCGTGTACGAGAAGTGGAAGAACCAGATCGGCGCCGATCTGGTGACCGCCGCTGAAAAGGCGATTGCTGCACGCAAGTAAGCGTAACGCTCCTAAAATCATAGCTTCTAGCGCTTGTACAGCAAGCGCTAGAAGCTTTTTTTATGGCTCTCTTCCGTTTCGGGTGGAGCGCTACAGTTCAAAAAAATCTGTTGACACCCCCTGAACAGGAGCCGTTCCAATGCAAGAAGCATTGTTTTGCCAAGCGTTAGGCCTTGCAGCCCCCTGGGCGGTAGAGCGTGTTGCGCTGGACGTGGAGCGCAGTCGCATCGACCTGTACGTTGTCTGGCGCTCAGGCAGTGCAGCATGCCCGGCGTGCTCAGCCGCTGATCAAAAGCTCCATGACCACCGCCAGCGCAGCTGGCGGCATCTGGACTTCTTTCAGTTCGAGG
>NZ_QOZT01000005.1:0-94760 GCF_003345135.1 Acidovorax sp. BoFeN1 | reverse complement strand
ATCTTGTCAGTGTCAGTTTTTGAGAAAACCCAGATTTCATGCGCCTTGCAGGCCGACCGATCCCAATCCATTGAGACACCCATCGCTAACCAGTTGAATTTGTTCAACTTTTAACCGGACACTACTGCAGCTACCTCCATTTCGCCGCTGACGCCGTACAGGAGAATGTTGGCCAGCGTGCGTTCTTCTCCCTGCACCCACTCTGAGCCATCGAGGGGAGGAAAAACGCCTGGCAAGCCCTTGCCGGTGGCCTGGTGGCAAGCAACGCAGTTGGCAGCAAAGAGCTGTTTGCCATCAACCGCGCCCGACGCACCGGGCGCAGGGCCTGACAGGTCTGCCAGTGTGCGACGGTCACCCAGCTCCGAGTTGCCAAAGGGGTCCGACAGCAGGATGTAGATAACGCCAAACGCCACCATGGCCAGCGTGACCGCCGCAACGATCAGCGGCATGGGCCTTGTGCGTTCTTCAGGGTCGGCGTTCTCGCGCTGCTGTGCCCGGTATTGGGTACTTGGTTCATTCAACATGGATGCCTCTCGCAGTGGGTCAAGATGCAGCACTGGAGGCTGCGCCCGCAGGCGGCTGTGCCTCGGTGCCCTGTGCTGCTTGTGGGGCCGGCGGCAATACTGGATAGGTGTGGTCCAGTCCCTGCATGTACTTGACCAGGTCCAGCGCCTCGGGGCGCGCAACTACCACCCGGCCAAATGGTCCCTGCCCAGGCGGCAGATTCAGCACCTCGTCACCGGGCTCGGCGGCATCCTTGACCTCGAAGAGATAGGGGTAGGACGGCATGATGGAGCCCGGAACATATGCGCGGGGCTGGTAGAGGTGGCCCAGGTGCCAGTCCTTGCTGGGCTGGCGCCCGCCGATGTTGAACAAGTCCGGTCCGGTGCGCATGCTGCCGAGCAAATGAGGTTTGTCGTAGAAGTAATCGCCAGGCACCGAGGCGCGGCCCCAGCCTCTCGCAAGATCGGGCCCCAGGCCACGGTCACGCGGCTGCTGGCTGTGGCAGTAGACACAGCCATTGGCAATATAGACATCACGGCCCCGCAATTGGGCGCTGGTGTAGGGCTTGAGTGCCTCGGGCGGTGTCACATCCCTCACTTGCATGTAAGGCAGCACCACCAGCGCCGCTGTCGCAATCGCCAACGACACCACGGCGCCTGCGGCCAGCTTGACTTCATTTTCCATGTACGAGCTCCGTGGTCAGTCGGGGCGAAAACAGCGCCGCGCCGGTGCGCGCAGGTCCAAAGCGCAGCACCATGGCCAGGAAATGGCCGACAAAGATCAGGTGGCTCAGAACCATCAACGAACCACCCACGCTGCGCCACTGCAGGTAGGGGATCGTCACGGCCACCGATTCCATGAACGGGCGCGATGCGTCGAGCATGGCCAGTCCTTGCAGCCAGCCGCCAATCGTCAGACCCACAAAATAGATGCCGATACCAATGGCTGCCAGCCAGAACTGCAGCGAGATCAGCCGCGGATAAGGCCACTCCCAGTTCAGAACGCGGGGCATCATGAAATAGATGGCGCCGAACAACACCATGGTGACGAAGGCGTAGGCCCCGAGGTGCGCATGGGCCACTGTGAAGTGCGTGAAATGCGTCACTTGGTTAACGCTGCGCAATGCCTCCAGTGAGCCCTGAAGCGACGACAGCATGTACATCAGCCCACCAAACATCATGAATCGCAGTGTGGGCGAGTGCAGCGCTAGGTGCATCCGCCCCCACATGGTGCCAGCCATATTGATGGTGAAGGCCACCACGGGAATGATCATCATCATGCTTTGCACGATGGACAGCGTGGTCAGCCAGCCCGGAATCGGCCCTCCGATCAGGTGGTGGCCACCCACCTGACCATAGAAGAAGGCCAGCGTCCAAAAGCCCAGGATAGACAGGTTGTACGAGCGCACCGGCCTGCCAATGATCTTGGGCAGGAAGTAGTAGATCGAGCCCACGCTAATGGGCGTGAACCAAAGGCCCAGCACGTTGTGGCCGTACCACCAATTGGTGGTGGCCTGTTGCACACCGGTGTGCACGCCCGGCAGCTTCGCCACCACGAACAGCAAGGTGATCCAGAGCAAGGCCGCCACCATGTACCAGACGCTCACATAGAGTGATTCAACCTTGCGGTTGACCAGTGTGAACAGCACGGGGCCGACAATGCAGATGAAGCCTGCAGCGATGAAAATCCCGATCTGCCATGGGATTTCGAGGTATTCCATACCGTCAGTCCACCCAGCGCCAATGGCGCCAATGCCACTGGCAATGCCGGTATTAAGCAGCGCTCCGCCCACCATCACCCACATCGCTCCCACCAGCGGCGTGCGCAGCAGACGTGGCAGCACCCAGACAATCACGCCCAGGGCGGCATTGGTGATCCAGCCATACAGCACCGCATTCAGGTGGATCGTGCGGATGCGGCCGAATGTGAGCCATGCCTCGCCCACAAGCCAGTCGGGCATGTGCAGCTTGAGCGATGAAGTCAATCCCGCCAGTGAGCCCACTACCAGCCACAGGCAGGCAAAAGCAATGAACATGAATACCGGGAACGCACTGGAACGGTCGGCCGCCACACGGTGCTGCAGTTCATCAGGGTCGGCCACGTGCAGGTCGCTACCAGGCTCCGCCGCTGCCACCTGCAATCGCACCTGCCCTGCTTCTTGCAGCGCCGGGTCGTCTACCTTGCCAATTTCGCCACGGACAAAGATAACCGAAGCCGCCCGCGGGTTCTCGACCAACAGGCCTTTGCGCATGGACCAGATGAAAACAAACAGCCCCATGATCGAGAGCAAAAATGCACCCAGCAAACTCAGTATCGCGCTGTCCATGAGCGTCAGTCCTTTAGGGTATCCACTACAAAAATGAATGAACGCCTCAAGCCTCTACGGGAAAGTTGAGGTAGAGCAATCACGGCGTTTCTTGTGCGTGCTAAGCATTCACGCAGGAATTCTATGATTCATAACAAATGAATGTTTAAAGTGTGACAATGTCCTGCTGACTAGCAGTGTTAAGGATGTCAGGCCAAACCTCCCTCACTTACGGGGGAGAACGTCAGCGAGCAATGGCGTTCGCCCCGGAGGTCGAACTACAGCTATCGGGCTTGGTACTGCTGCCGTGACGGGCTGCTCTTATGCAAACTCCCCCGCTTGCATATTGAACCTGTCAGGCTATGCCGATCTGCCTTATTCCATGGCCTCCGGCAAAGCCTGGGCGATTCGGTACTGAGCATCCGCATGGCTTGAGTGCGACCTGAAAGCCAAATAGACCGTTGTGTTTCCAAAGACACCTCAATGGTCTTCACTGTGACTTCCACGGCCTTGCTGACAACCGACCTTTACGCGCATGTCCGTGCATCGTGAGTAGTCAACCTGGCGTGGCCTTTTCCCGCCAGGTGACTGTCTCCCCGTTCACCCAAAAGGGCGGACTCTTGTCCCATGACCATGGAAACCAGGCCGACAACGCCGACAAGAATTTTGATGATTCGTTAAAGATGCATATATTATGATTCTTTAAGGGAATCATTCTTAGCGCACCGAAGCACTTCCGTTGCGAATCGAGTCTGCACTCCATCGCCGCAGGACTCCCGCTGATCCTCCAACCGGGGGCCATGGGTTACACCCGCCAGTCTCTTCATCCACGGAGCATTCCATGAATATCGACAAGTTCAAACACCAGCACGCAGACATCATGAGCAACATCTCGGCCCTGCGGCGTCTCGCGCAGGCTGGGGTGGCGCAAAACGCCGCCGACATCGCAAGGCTCATCGTCAGCATGAGCTCCACCATCAAGCTGCACCTGGCAGTGGAAGACCAGGCGCTGTACCCGGCTTTGCAACGTGGCGACAACCCCGAATTGGCGCGCATGGGCCAGCAGTACCAAACGGACATGGGGCCCATCGCCCAGGCCTACGAGGCCTTCGCGCGGCGTTGGAACCGGGCCGACAGTGTGCTTCACGACGAGCAGGCATTCCGCGACGACGCCAACCGCGTTCTGCGCATGGTGCACGAACGCATGCAGCGCGAGAACCGCGACTTCTACCCGCGCATAGAGGCAGCGTGACCGGCTGCAAAATCCGAAACACCCATCACATGCCTGCCTGGTGACTCATCGAGCGCGAGTGCCTCAAGGAAAAGACTCAAGCAGCCCCGGCAGTTTTTCCCTGAGCTGTGGCGCACCACGTAGTGCGCAACGTGACCTATTTGCCTGGTGTGCTGCAGCACATTGCCGCTGATGTGCCGCGGATGGGGCGCCTGCTTGAAGCGTTGCTTAGAGCGTCGCGTCTTTGAGCTTCTTCAACGCGCGCGTCTTGATCTTCACCGATGCTGGCTTGGCGGGGAACCAGCGCTCCTCACCCGTGAAGGGATCCTTGCCAAAACGCTTCTTCTTCGCAGGCACCTGCTGCAGGCCGATCTTCATCAGGCCGGGCAGGGTGAACTCACCCGATCCCTTCTTGTGCACCGAACCCAGGATGGCGGTTTCCAATGCGGCGAAAACTGCCTTGGCTGCCTTGGGCTCCACACCAGATTGCTCGACCAGATGGGCGATCAACGTGGTCTTGTTGAAAACCGTCTTGATGGGCTTGATGGCAACCGCTGCCGGTTTGGTGGCAACAGGCGCGACCTTCTTGGCGGCGGGCGCCGCTTTCGTAGTCTTCTTGACGGGAGTGGATGTCTTCTTTGCAGTTGCCATGGTGGATCTTTTTGGGTTGGTGAATTGATATGCGCTGCCTGATGAATTCAGGCAAGCGATTCGGATTCTAGGAGCAGTGTTCTGACAGGCTCGTGCAGCGGGCTTATCGGCTCTCCAATAGACTCGAATCTTCACGGCAATGGCATCGAGCAGCATGCCAAGCCGCAATGTCTCATTTCAGGAGCTCCCATGTCCATTTCTCCCTCGACCCTGTTGGCCCTGCAAAAGGCGGGGGAGGGCTTGCACACCGCCCGAGAGGCATTCGCGCAGGAAGTCCAGTCCAACGCCGGCCGTGTGGTCGGTATTGTTGCCAGTGAGCCCTTCAGTTCCGAGGCCGACCGCGCCTATGCCCAATTGCGCGCCGTGGCGCGCATGGCGCATGAGTTGCAAAGCATCGAAGAGCAACTCAAGACTATGTACGGAGGAGCTGCGGAAATGATGCAGCCCGAGACGCCAGTCATTGTTGCGTTGCCGGACCATGGAAGGCGCTCTCGTGCTCATCAAGGCGCGGGAGACCTGGACGAAGCAGAAGACGTGATCGTCAAGCCCGCGCTGCACCGGCAGTCACCCAAGGCCAAACCGCTGCGAAAGCGGGCGAAGGAAACAGCAAGCCAGCCTCAACGCTTGAGTTCAAACGACGAAAAGGTCTTGGCGCACCTGCAAAAGGTATTGGACCGCCGCAGTTGGGTGACTTTGACCCAGGGGACCATTGCCCAAGGGGCGGGAATCCCTCTGGGTTCCGTCGGCTTGGCGATGAGGAGGCTGGTTGCCGCTAAGGCTGTGCGTGAGCGGGGCAAAGGGAGCTATCGGCTGGCATGACACGGCATGCCATTGACTGGATAGTGTTTACGACTTTAGATCGACACTCTTGCAAGTCGGAAGCCTGCAAACCCGCATGGATGCTCGGCCTGGGTTTACGACTTTAATTACCCAGAATAGTTGTTTGCGCACCATGGCCGTGTGCGCCCGGTGGCCGCCAATCCGGCTTACCCGGACATTCGTCCCAAGAAGGGGCAGACCATCGAGGTGTGGGGTGTGGTCACCGCTGCGCTGACGCTGTTTCGGAACTGAGCATGCAATTGCACCGCCGTCGCCACCCCGAGTTTGACGAGGCCCGACTCTACGAATACCCAAGTCACCTGCGTGAGGCCATCGAGGGCATGCCTTGCGCGCCGGGGGTGTATATCTTTCATGGGGCGGAGGGTGATCTGCCGTTGTATATCGGCAAAAGCGTCAATTTGCGCAGCCGCTTGCTGGCCCATTTGCGCAATCCCGATGAAGCGCGCCTGCTGCGCCAGACCCTGCGAATCAGCCATGTCCGCACCGCCGGTGAGATCGGCGCATTGCTGCTCGAAGCGCGCCTGATCAAGCAGCAGCACCCGCTGCTCAACCAGAAGCTGCGCCGCAACCGCCAGCTGTGCTCCCTGCGGGTGCAAGAGGGTGGCTTGCCCGAGGTGGTCTATTCCAAAGACCTGAACTTTGCCACCGCGCCCGATCTGTATGGCCTGTACGCCAGTCGCCATGCGGCCCTGGAGTCGCTGCGCCAGGTGGCCGACGACCAGCGCCTGTGCTACGCCGCCCTGGGCCTGGAGAAGCTCCCCAAGGGCCGGGCCTGCTTTCGGGCCATGCTGCACCAGTGCGCGGGCGTGTGCCGCGGCGATGAAGACCCCGATGTGCATCGGCAGCGCCTGTTCACCGGCCTTGAAGGGCTGCGGGTGGCCTGCTGGCCCTATCCGGGCGCCATTGGCCTGGTCGAGCGCGACGGCAAGGGTGACGGCGAGAGTGACGGGTACAGGCAGCAAATCCACGTCATCCACCATTGGCATTATCTGGGCAGCGTCCGTGATGCAGACGAAGCCCGGCTGCTGGACAAGGTGGCGCCGGGCTTTGATGCGGACGGCTACAAGATCCTGTGCAAGCCCATCCTGAGTGGCCGCGCAGAGGTCATCCTGCTTTAGGCGGGGGCAGTGGGGCCCTGGGCGAAGGCAAAAGTTTCCGTGGCGGTGCAAGCTGTGCAGCGCGGCTGACTGGGTTCACGGCGGAGTCGTGAGGACCAGAAAGTGGTCCAGCATGTGGAAGTGGTCCTCAAAAAACTCTTCTTCCATCGCGGCCAGTTTTTCCACGGGCACCCACTCCACCTGCATGGCATCGTCATCTGCCCGTACGGCCGGAAACGGCGCATCGCCCAGATCGAAATAGTGCGCATGCGTGATGGTGCGTCCGCGCTGGCTGCGGTCGGGGTGGTCGAACACCGCCACCGACTGCAGGGCATCGCGCATGTGCGACTCGGGCAACTCGCAATGGGTTTCTTCCGCCAGCTCGCGCAGGCATGACTGCCACACCGTTTCGCGTTGCTCGAGAAACCCGCCGGGCACTGCCCGTTGGCCTTTGCCCGGCGCGTGCGCGCGGCGAATCAGCAGCACCTGGTCCTGGCAGCGCAAGACGGCATCCACTGTGACGAACACCGGCGGGTAGGGCGCTGCCGACCAGGCTTCGCGGTAGCCGCGCAGCATGCGCCACTCTTCTTGCAGCGCCGGGTAGTAGGGGGTCTGCGCAAAGCGTTCCAAAAAACCCAGGGTGCTCTCGGGCATCTGGCTGGCCAGGTCGCTCAGGCTGGCCCGTGCGGTGCCAGGCGTGGCGCCAAAGTAGGCATCGCGGATGGCTGTGGCATCGATGCGGCCCTGGCGCTCGACATGGATTAACTCCCAGCCGGGAAAGGCGCTCAGATAGCTGCTGGTCGCATCCTTGAAGTGGCCCACCAGCCCGACGTGGGCATCTGCTGCCGCGATCTGGCCCACGCCCTTGAGCACCGCCTGCACCCACAACGCCTCGTTGTAGTAGTCGCGCATGGGCAGCACCTGCACGCGGGCCCGGTCGGTCTCGGTCAGGGCCTCCAGCATCATGTCGGCACGTTCGTGGCAGGTGAACGGGTTCTTGGGTGAGCGCGCCTGCCAGGCCGACCCCATCACCACGATCACGTTGCGGGCGCTGTCAAGCGCACGCTGCAGCAAGGCCATGTGGCCGTTGTGGACGGGTTCAAAACGCCCGATGTAGATGGCGGTGTCGTACATGTGTCTCCGGTCTGCCTTGGTGCAAGCAGGGATTGGCCTGCATCAAAAACAATAGCGCCTTGCGCTTGGTCTGTATCAGTTTTCGACTGCTTATTGTTCTAAGTGCTCAATATACAGGCGCAGGCCGCTATTGGTTTGATAGCGGTTGCGCTGGCGGTGGAGCGCTTGCCGCCGCATGGCGGGCGTGCAGCCCTGCCGGAGCTTTATGGTTTGCGTGGGGCAAACGGCGGACCTAGAGCCCTGCCGCTGCCTGCAGCGTCGTCGCCTTGTCGGTGCGTTGGCTTCGGCCGACCTTGCAGGCCTTCACATCGCTGCGCGATATGAGCCTGCGCCGAAAAACAGCCAAGCGCGCTCCGCTCGGGGCCTTTACAGGCCCGCAGCTGCGCGCAGCGCAGCTGCCTTGTCCGTACGTTCCCAGCTGAACTCGGGCTCTTCGCGGCCAAAGTGGCCGTAAGCGGCGGTCTTTTCGTAGATGGGGCGCAGCAGGTCGAGCATCTGGATGATGCCCTTGGGGCGCAGGTCAATGCCGATCTCGGGCAACTGAATCAGCTTGGCGATCTCGGAGTCGGGAATCACGCCCGTGCCTTCGGTGTAGACCGTGATGTTCATCGGGTGCGCCACACCGATGGCGTAGGCCACCTGGATCTGGCATTGCTTGGCCAGACCGGCGGCCACGATGTTCTTGGCCACGTAGCGTGCGGCGTAGGCGGCCGAGCGGTCCACCTTCGTTGGATCTTTGCCGCTGAAGGCGCCACCGCCGTGGGGGCAGGCGCCGCCGTAGGTGTCCACGATGATCTTGCGGCCGGTGAGGCCGCAGTCGCCCTGTGGGCCGCCAATGACGAAACGGCCCGTGGGGTTGATCAGGTACTTCGTGTCCTGCAGCCATTCCTTGGGCAGCACGGGCTTTATGATCTCTTCGATGACCGCTTCGACGAAGCTGGCCTTCATCTTGTGCTGCGTCTCGCTCTGGTCGGGGTGGTGCTGGGTGGACAGCACCACCGTGTCGATGCTGTGCGGCTTGCCGTCCACATAGCGCATGGTCACCTGGCTCTTGGCGTCGGGGCGCAGGAAGGGCAGGCGCCCGTCCTTGCGCAGCTGGGCCTGGCGCTCGACCAGGCGGTGCGCGTAGTAAATGGGCGCGGGCATCAGCTCGGGCGTTTCGTCGCAGGCGTAGCCGAACATCAGGCCCTGGTCACCGGCGCCGGTGTTCAGGTGGTCGTCGCTAGCGTGGTCCACGCCCTGGGCAATGTCGTTGCTCTGCTTGTCGTAGGCCACGAGCACGGCGCAGCCTTTGTAGTCGATGCCGTAGTCGGTGTTGTCGTAGCCGATGCGCTTGATGGTGTCGCGCGCCACCTGGATGTAATCCACATGCGCGTTGGTGGTGATTTCACCGGCCAGCACCACGAGGCCGGTGTTGGTCAGCGTTTCGGCGGCGACGCGGCTGCGGGGGTCTTGCTTGAAGATCGCATCAAGGATCGCATCCGAGATCTGGTCGGCCACCTTGTCGGGGTGGCCTTCGGAGACGGATTCCGAGGTAAAGAGAAAGTCGTTCGCCATTTGAATAAACTCCTGTGTTCCGGCATTTAGGGCGTTGCCCTCACCCCGAAGGAGCTTTGGCGAACGCTTTAGCAGATTTATTTAACGTCGCCCTGCAAGTTGCTCATTTAACTCAGCGACCCGGTCATTTTAATGCCATTGGTTTTTCGAATCTTCTCCATATTCCCACTGTGGTTGCTGCATGTCATGGGCGCAGCCATGGGCTGGGTGGCGTTCTGTGCGTCGCCCACCTACCGGCGCCGCTTTCTCGAGAATTCGGCGCGGGCCGGGTATTCGTTTGGTGCGGTGCGCGCGGCAGTGGCCCATGCGGGCCGCATGGTGGCCGAGTTGCCGCGGCTGTGGCTGGGTGCGCCTCTGCCCTGCGGTATGGTGGGCGAGGCTTGTGTAGAGCAGGCGTACGCCGCGGGGCGCGGCATTGTGTTTCTCACGCCCCACCAGGGCTGTTTTGAGCTGTCTGCCCAGGCGGCGGCGCGCCACTGGAGCGCTGAGCGCGGCCCCATCACCGTGCTCTACCGGCCAGCGCGCCAGCCGTGGCTGGCGCGGGTGATGGAGACCGCGCGCAACCGCCCCGGCATGCTGGCCGTGCCCACCACGCTGTCGGGCGTGCGCCAGATGATCAAGGCACTGCGCCGCGGCGAGGCGGTGGGGCTGCTGCCCGACCAGGTGCCGCCCGATGGCCAGGGCGTCTGGTCGCCCTTTTTTGGCCGCGATGCCTACACCATGACGCTGGCCGTGCGCCTGGCCCAGCAGACCGGCGCTGCCGTGGTGCTGGCGCGCTGCGAGCGTCTGCCTTGGGGCCGTGGTTTCGTCACCCACTTCGAGCCTTTGCCCGCGCCGCTGGACGAGCGGCTGGAAAGTGCTGTTTTGCAGATCAATCAGGCCATGGAACACCTCATCCGCCAATGTCCCGAGCAATACCTGTGGGGCTATGCCCGCTACAAGCAGCCGCGTGCTGAAGCCACCCCCGGGGGCGCGGCATGACCGGGCGCCTGGGGGTGTGGTTCATGCGGGTGCTGGCGCATGTGCCGTTGCCCGCGCTGCGCGCGCTGGGCTGGTGCCTTGGGCAGTTGCTTTACGTTCTGGCCGTGCCGCGCCGCAAGGTGGCCCTGCGCAACCTGGCGTTGTGTTTTCCAAAGGCCACCGTTGCGCAGCGCAGTCGCTGGGCGCGCGAAACGTTTGTGGTGTTCTGCCAGACCTGGCTGGACCGCAGCTGGCTGTGGTTTGCCCCGCGCGAAGTGGTGCAGCGGCGCGTGCGGCTGCAGGGCGCGCTGAACGAGCTGGAGGGCGACACCCCCACCATCATTTTTGCCCCGCATTTTTACGGCATGGACGCCGGGGGCACCGCGCTCACTCTGCACACCCCGCGCGCCTTTACATCCATTTTTTCAACCCACCCCGATCCGGCGGTAGACGCCTGGTTCATGGCCGGGCGCCAGCGCTTTGGCGATGTGCGCATGCTCAACCGGGCCGATGGCGTGAAACCCATCATTTCCAACCTGCGCAAGGGTGGGCTGCTGTACCTGCTGTCCGACATGGACTTTGGCCCCGGCGAGTCGATCTTCGTGCCTTTTTATGGTGTGCCAACCGCAACCGTGCCCTCACTGCCACGGTTTGCACGGCTGGGGCGGGCCAAGGTGATCGGCATGTACACCCGCCTGACACCCACCGGCTACGTGGCCGAGATCACGCCCGCCTGGGAGGGCTATCCCTCTGACGACGTAGAGGCCGACACGGCCCAGATGAACCTGCGCCTGCAAAGCTATATCGACACCATGCCCGGCCAGTATTACTGGGTGCACAAGCGGTTCAAGACGCGGCCCGCAGGCGAGCCGTCGGTGTATTGATTTCCCCGGGGCTTTCATGGCGTGCGGCGCGCCTTCTATCGCAGGGGGGCGACGGCAACCCGGCCAAGACAGCTCCATGGTGGCAGCAGCATGGCGCAGCCTGTGCTGCAAAATATGAGTCAAAATGGCCTCTGGCGCTTATGGGTAAAGCGCAAGCAGCTATCAGTTTGATTGCAAAAAGCGCTGCAATTCCACGGCCACGCGCTCCGGGTGTTCATGCACGATCCAGTGCGATGCGCCCGGCACGCGCTGCAATTGCAGCTGCGGCACCCAGCCCGGCAGGCCGTCCAGCAGGCCGGGCAGCAGGGCAGGGTCGTCCATACCCCACAGCACCAGTGTGGGCACATCCACGGTCAGCATCGTGTCGGGCAGGGTGACTGCCTGCGCGGCCGGGTCGCCTTCGCGGGGCGGGCGCAGCGGGCTGGCGCGGTAGTAGTTGCAGGCGCCGGTCAGGCCCTGCTGCCACAGGGCGCGGTATTGGGCGCGCACGGTGTCGGTCAGCCACGCGGGTGCGCTGCCGTCCGGGTTGTTGAAAAAAGCAAACAGGCGACGAAAGTCGTTTTCGGCCAGCAGTGCCTCGGCATCGGGCCTGCACAAAAAGTGCATGTACTGGCTGCTGGCCTGCTGCGCCGGGCTGTGCTGCAGCTCGCGCAAAAAAGCCCCCGGGTGGGGTGAATTGAAGATGGCCAGCCGCTTCATCAGACCGGGCTGCTGGTTGGCCAGATTCCAGGCCACCGCACCGCCCCAGTCGTGCGCCACCAGGCATTCGAGTACGCCGCCGGGGGATTCAGCGGCAATCAGCGCAACGAGATCCTGCACGAGGTGTTTGGCGCGATAAGCCGCCACTTCCGCCGGACTGCTCGATGCCCCGAAGCCGCGCAAAAATGGCGCCACGCAACGGTAGCCGCCATTTTCGGGGCGCGAAAAATGCAGCAGCAAAGCGTCCCAGATGAAGGCGCCTTCCGGAAAGCCGTGCAAAAAAAACAGGGTAGGCCGCCCCGCCACGCCGCTCACGCGGCACTGCAGGGTGATGCCGTGCGGCAGGTTGATGGGTTCTGAAAAAATCATGGTGCTATGCAATAAATAGCTGCTGCCGCTTGATGCATAAGCGCCAGAGCCTAGTTTGGTTCAGATTCCCCAGAATTTTCCGGTGCTTCGGCGGCCGACTCGGGGGGCGCTTGCGCCGCTTCGGTTGCAGGCAACACCGGGTGCGCCCATTGCCACAGCAATTGCGCCACCTCGTCCACCCCTTGCTTCTTGAGGGCCGAGAACATCATCACATCTCCGCCGGCCGCGTTCAGTCGCGTAATCGACAGGATCTTGGCCTGCTCAGAGCGTGTGAGCTTGTCGGCCTTGGTCAGAAGGATGAGGAATTTCAGGCCTTCTTCGACCCGTGGGCGCAGCACTTCGAGCAGAGCCTCGTCCAGCTCGGTCAACCCGAGCCGTGGGTCGCACAACAAGACGATGCCGGTGAGCCCGGGGCGGCTGACCAGGTAATTGACCATCACTTGCTGCCAGCGCACCTTGTCGGATCGCGACACCTTCGCGTAGCCGTAGCCGGGCAGATCAGCGAGCACGGCATCGGTCACGCCGTGTTTGCCCAGAGAGAAAAGGTTGATGTGCTGCGTGCGCCCGGGCCTTTTAGAGGCGAACGCCAGCTGCTTTTGCTGGGTAAGCGTGTTGATGCAAGTGGATTTGCCCGCGTTGGAACGACCCACAAAGGCTATCTCGGGCACGTGGATGGGCGGCAGATGGTGCAGTTGCGCAGCCGTGGTGAGGAACTTGGCGGTGTGCATCCAGCCCATGGCGATCTTGGCGTCTGGTGCGGGCGAAAGGGAGCCAGCAACTGGCGCGAAAGAGGGTGTCGTCATGGAAAGTTAGGATACGTTGAAGCCTCATTGTAGAATCGCGTGGTTTTGCGGACCTAATTACAGACCCTCGATATGAAGTTGCTTGCCTCTATGCTGATGGCTGCCGCACTGGCAGCACCCGCTCTCCCGGCCTTTTCTGCGGGTGAAACACCTGCGGCGCCGACCAAGGCGGCCAAGCCCGACCTGGTCAAAGGCGAGGCCAGCTACGCTGCGGTGTGCGTTGCATGCCACGGTGCAGATGGCAATTCCGCCATTCCTGTCAATCCGAAGCTGTCACAGCAGCATCCGGAATACCTGGTCAAGCAGTTGCAGGAGTTCAAGTCCGGCAAACGCAGCAACGCCATCATGACCGGCTTTGCATCGATGCTGACCGACGAGGACATGAAGAACATCTCGTACTGGGCGGCCTCCAAGCCCGCCACGCCCGGCACGTCGACCGACAAGGCCCTGGTGGCACTGGGTGAGCGCATCTACCGCGGCGGCATCGCAGACCGCCAGATTGCTGCTTGCGCGGGTTGCCACAGCCCCAATGGCGCGGGCATTCCGTCGCAATATCCCCGCCTTTCGGGTCAGCATGCCGACTACACCGTGTCGCAGCTGAACATGTTCCGCGACGGCTCGCGTGCCAACAGTCTGCAGATGACCCAGGTAGCCGCAAAGCTCAATGACCGGGAAATCAAGGCGGTTGCCGACTACATTGCCGGCCTGCGCTGATTTTTTTGTGATTTCGGCGGCCCCGCCAGGCGGGAAGCCTGGAACCAACCGCCAATAACAAACCCCAAGACGGGCGGGCCCATCGTTCAAGATGGCCCCGCCCTTTTTCTTTAGTGCTTGCGTTCACCTCTTTCATGTCTGACACAACCCAAGGCGTTCAAGTCCGGTCTGGCTCCCAGGCCCTGCGTGCAGGCATCGAGCTGCTGTCTTCCATGCGCTTTGCCATTTCGCTGCTGACGGTGATCTGCATCGCATCGGTCATTGGCACGGTGCTCAAGCAGCATGAACCGGCGGTGAATTATGTGAACCAGTTCGGCCCGTTCTGGGCAGAACTCTTTGCAGCCATCCAGCTCAATGCGGTTTACAGCGCATGGTGGTTCCTGCTGATCCTGGCCTTTCTGGTGGTCAGCACGTCGTTGTGCATCGCGCGCAACACGCCCAAAATCCTGGTGGATCTGAAGGTCTACAAAGAGAATATCCGCGAGCAAAGCCTTCGGTCCTTTCACCACAAGGCCGAAGGTTCGCTGGCGGAACCGGCCGAGGCCGCAGCGCGACGCATTGGCAGCACGCTGGCCAGTGGCGGCTGGAAGGTGAAACTGCAGCAGCGGGATTCGGCCAAGGGCGCGGGTCCGGGCTGGATGGTGGCGGCCAAGGCCGGGGCCGCCAACAAAATCGGCTACATCGCTGCACACAGCGCCATCGTGCTGATCTGCCTGGGCGGGCTGTTCGATGGTGACCTGATCGTGCGAGCGCAGATGCTGCTGGGCGGCAAAACACCCTACGCCGGTAGTGGCCTGATCTCCGAGGTGAAGCCAGAACACCGTCTGTCCGAGCGCAACCCCACGTTCCGGGGCAATCTGGTGGTTGCAGAGGGAACGCAATCGGGCACCGCCATCCTCAGCCAGTCCGACGGGGTGCTGTTGCAAGACCTGCCCTTTGCCATCGAACTCAAGAAATTCATTGTGGAGCATTACTCCACCGGCATGCCCAAGCTGTTTGCCAGCGAGGTCATCATTCACGACAAGGCCACTGGCGAGAAAACGCCTGCCCGCATCGAGGTGAATCACCCCGCCAGTTACAAGGGCATCGAGATTTACCAGTCGAGCTTTGACGACGGTGGCTCGCACCTCAAGCTGCGCGCCGTGCCCATGACTGCGGGCGCCAAGGCATTTGACATTGAAGGCACGGTGGGCGGATCCACCGAACTGGTCGGCAGGGGCGGTGTTACGGACGGCGAGAAGCTCACGCTCGAATTCACGGCGCTGCGCACCATCAATGTCGAGAATTTTGGTGACGTGGTGGGCGCACCGGGCTCAGGTGTCGATGTGCGCAAGGTCGATCTGCGTGAGTCGGTGGAGTCCCGCCTGGGTGCTGCCAACAAGACGGTGACCAAAAAAGAACTGCGCAATGTAGGGCCCAGCGTGAGCTACAAGCTGCGCGATGCGGCAGGACAGGCGCGCGAGTTTCACAACTACATGCTGCCCGTGGACACGGGCGACGGGGTGCCGGTGTTTTTGCTGGGGGTGCGCGAGAACCCGTCCGATCCCTTCCGTTACCTGCGCGTTCCAGCCGACGAGCAGAGCTCCATGGAAGAGTTCATGCGCCTGTACGCCGCACTCGGCGATCCGGCGGCGCGGGAGGAGGCCGTGCGCCGTTACGTAGCGCTGGCGGTAGAGCCATCGCGCCCCGAATTGGCTGCACAGCTGTCCCAATCTGCGTTGCGGGCGCTGGCGTTGTTTGCCGGAAGCAATGGGCCTGATGGCAAGACGCTCGGTGGCTTGCAGGCCATCTCTGACTTCATGGAGGCCAATGTGCCCGAAGCCGAGCGCTCGCGTGCCGGCGAAGTGCTGGTGCGCATTCTCAACGGTGCCCTGTTCGAGCTGGCCCAGCTCACGCGTGAGCGTGCAGGGCTGAAACCCATGGAGCAGAGTGACCAGACGCAGGCGTTCATGACGCAGGCGGTGCTCTCGCTGAGCGATGCGCAGATCTATCCTGCACCGCTGGCTTTTGAGCTCAAAGACTTCACCCAGGTGCAGGCCAGCGTGTTTCAGGTGGCGCGAGCCCCTGGCAAGAACATTGTCTATCTGGGTTGCGCCTTGCTGATTTTGGGCGTTTTTGCCATGCTCTATGTGCGCGAGCGCCGCGTGTGGGTGTGGGTCGCTCCGCAGGGGGACCAGTCTCACGCGCTGATGGCACTGTCCACCAATCGCAAGACCATGGACGGCGACCGGGAGTTCGTCCAGCTCGCTGAAAAACTGATCGGGGCTCGTCCCCACTGAGGCAACGCATGAACACTGCTACCACCACTATCTTGCTCAACGAGGGGTTCTTCGCCCGCCGCAACTGGTTCGACTGGCTGTTCGCTGCCATCGTGACCGTAGGTGGGCTGTATGCGCTGCAGCGCTATGGCAGCTACATGGATGTGTACGAAAAAGGCATTCTGCTGGGCGCGATTCCCTGCACCGTATGGCTGGGCTGGTTCTGGCGTCCGCTGCAGGTGTTGATGCTGGTCGTGGTGGTGCTGGCACTGGCAGCCATCGGCTTGTACCAGCAAGATGGTGCGGGCAACCTTGCGCGTGCCGAGACGGTGTTCGGGCTTAAATACTTTCTGTCCAGCCAGTCGGCCATTTTGTGGATGAGCATGCTCTTTTTCATGAGCACGGCGTTTTACTGGTTGGGCATGTTTGCGAGGGGCGAAGGCCACACCATGAGTCTGATCGGCTCGCGCCTTGCGTGGGTTGCCGTGGGCATGGCTCTCATCGGCACCCTGGTGCGCTGGTATGAAAGCTACCTGATTGGCCCCGATATCGGCCACATCCCGGTCAGCAACCTCTACGAAGTGTTCGTGATGTTCTGCTGGATGACGGCGGCGTTCTATCTGTATTACGAGCAGCAGTACGGCACGCGTGCTCTGGGTGGCTTCGTGATGCTGGTGGTGAGCGCTGCGGTGGGTTTTTTGCTGTGGTACACGGTGGTGCGCGAAGCCCACGAGATCCAGCCCCTGGTGCCCGCACTCAAAAGCTGGTGGATGAAGCTGCATGTGCCTGCCAACTTCATTGGCTACGGCACTTTTGCGCTGGCAGCCATGGTGGCCTTTGCCTACCTTATCAAGCAGCAGGCCAGTGAAACCCGCTGGTACAAACTGGCGCCCCTGTGGCTGCTGGGCGTAGTGCTGTGCTTTGAGCCCATTGTGTTCCGCCAGGGTGCCGCCGAAACCGGCGGTGGCTATTGGATGGTCTATTTCGGCATCTCCGCGCTCATCGTGGCGGGCATTTTGATGGGTCGCAAACGCATTGCTGAGCGCCTGCCGTCGTTCGAGATTCTGGATGACGTGATGTACAAGTCGATTGCCGTCGGCTTTGCGTTCTTCACCATTGCCACCGTGCTGGGGGCGCTGTGGGCGGCCGAGGCCTGGGGCGGTTACTGGAGCTGGGACCCCAAGGAAACCTGGGCGCTGATCGTGTGGCTCAACTATGCAGCGTGGCTGCACATGCGCCTCATGAAGGGGCTGCGCGGTACCGTGTCTGCCTGGTGGGCGCTGGTGGGGCTGGTGGTCACCACGTTCGCCTTTCTGGGCGTGAACATGTTTCTGAGCGGGCTGCACAGCTACGGCACGCTTTGATACCACGATGATGGCAAAGGCCATGCAGGGCATGGTCTGCAACTCTCGCGTCCTCGGTGTAACCTGATCGGTTCAGGGAACGAACTAACAGTTGTTCTGCTCTACCGCACAGCTGTTTCAACCAGAGAATGACCGGAGCCTCCATGCTGATTCCATCGCGCGATTCGGGTTTTATCCACCCGCACTCCTCCGAAATTACCCCACGTTCGGTTTACGAAGACCGCCGCCAGATGCTCAAGCTCATGGCGGGCGGTGCGGCGGGCGCCGCTCTGGCTTCCTGGGCGGGGCGTGAGGCCATGGCCCAGGTGGCGCGCCCAGGCAAACTGGCAGCGCTGGCGGGTGCCAGGTCGGCGGTGGCGGGGGCGGTCTCGATGGAGAAGCTCACCGACTACAAGGACGCGAGCACCTACAACAACTTCTACGAATTTGGCACCGACAAGGCCGATCCTGCGCGCAACGCACACACCCTCAAGACCGCCCCCTGGACCGTGGAGGTGGAAGGCCTGGTCAAGAAGCCCGGCAAATACGGCATCGAAGACCTGCTCAAGCTCGGCGCCCAGGAAGAGCGCATTTACCGCCTTCGGTGCGTGGAGGGCTGGTCCATGGTCATTCCCTGGGTGGGCTACTCGCTGGCCGAGCTCATCAAGCGCGTGGAGCCGCAGGGCAACGCCAAGTATGTGGAGTTCGTAACGCTGGCCGACAAGGCGACGATGCCCTATGTGGGCTCGCGCGTGCTCGACTGGCCGTATGTGGAGGGCCTGCGCATGGACGAGGCCATGCACCCGCTAACGCTGCTGGCCTTTGGCATGTATGGCGAAGTGCTGCCCAACCAGAACGGCGCGCCAGTGCGCCTGGTGGTGCCCTGGAAATATGGCTTCAAAAGTGCCAAGAGCATCGTCAAGATCCGTTTTGTCGAGAAAGAGCCAGGAACGGCCTGGAACAAGGCAGCCAAACAGGAATATGGGTTCTATTCCAATGTGAATCCCGAGGTGGATCACCCGCGCTGGAGCCAGGCCACCGAGCGCCGCATTGGCGAAGACGGCCTGTTTGCCAAGAAGCGCAAAACCCTGATGTTCAACGGCTACGAGGCCCAGGTGGGCCAGCTCTACGCCGGCATGGATCTCAAGAAGTTTTATTGAACACCGCCGCGGGTGACATCGGGCCAATCGTCCGGTGCGTTGTGCCATGAGAAAACTTCTGCTCCATCCGGTGGCCAAACCGGTGTTGTTTGTGTTGTGTCTGCTGCCCTTGGTGTGGCTGGTTTACGCGGCCGCCACCAACCAGCTTGGCGCCAACCCGGCAGAGGCGCTGATCCGCGCCACAGGCGACTGGACCCTGCGGGCCCTGTGCTTGGTGCTTGCGGTGACACCGCTGCGCGTCATCACCGCGAGCCCGCAACTTGCCCGTTTTCGGCGCATGTTGGGCCTGTTTGTGTTTTTTTATGCGCTGCTGCACCTGTTGAGCTACAGCGGGTTCGACATGGGCTTTGACCTTGCCGAGATAGCCCGCGACATTGCCAAGCGCCCCTTTATCCTGGTGGGGTTCCTGGCGTTTTTCCTGCTCGCCGTGTTGGCAGCCACCTCATTCCAACGTGCCATTCGGGCATTGGGAGGGCGCCGGTGGCAGGCGCTGCACCGGGCAGTGTATGGAGTGGCCGGATTGGCGATCCTGCATTTTTTCTGGATGCGCGCGGGCAAAAACGACTTTGCGGAAGTTGCGGTGTATGCTGCCATTCTGTCGGTGCTGCTGGGCTGGCGCCTGTGGCGGCGCATGGTCTCCAGGGCGGCACGGTCTTCGGGAAACGGCAAAGCCGCAAAGTCATTTTGAATGCTACTAAAATAGTAGCTGTTAGCGCTTTATGCGAAAGGGCTGGAGCCGATTTTGTCAATAACCATCAAGCGTTCACCGCGTGCAGTGCTGGCCGCATTTGTCGGCTTACCGGGTCGATGTGGGCGGTCGGGATCTGGTAGGCGCGGTCATCAAACAAGTCGATGCCGCACATGAGGTTTTCGATCCAGTCCAGAAAATCGCTGATGGCCTTTTTTCCCATGATGGGTGCGCCATGCTGGGGCACCAGCATGGCGATGTCCAGCTGGCGCGCCATGTGCACCCACAGCCGCAAGATCTTGTTGGACACCATGTAGCGGCGGTGAAAACCCTCCATGCGCGGGATATGCGCAGCCAGATCGGTGACAGGAATGCGCGCCTCTGCCCCCGACGTCATTGACACGCCCAGGTCGCCGGTGAAAAGAATGCGGCTGACCGGGTCGTAGAAATGGAAGTTGCCTTCGGAGTGCATGAAGTGCGCTGGCAGCAACACCAGTTCGTGGCGCCCCAAAGGCAGGTGGCCGCCACTGTCGGGCACGCCGATCACGCGGTTTTCTGTCTTGTCCACCTTGGTGAAATGGGGGGCAAACCGCTCCCACACCCGAGAAATCACCAGCGAAGCCTTGGTGGTGCTCATCCAGCGATCGAGTGAGGCAATGATGTCTGGATCGGCATGCGATGCAATGACATACGCCAGCTTGCTGGGCGGGAAGTGCTTGGACATCCCCATGAACAATTCATTGAAGGCGAGGTTGCCTCCGGGATCGATGATGGCGCCCGTGTCGTCATCGACGATCAGGAACTGGTTGGCCTGAACCGCCTGCCCATCCTCCTCGATGAGGTCGGTAAACATGAGGCAGGCGTGATGCTTGTCGCGATAGAGTTCCAGGGCCATGTCGATGCTGCAATGCAATAAAACATCGACTGTACGATTACCCACGTTCTTAGTGCTTGATAAGAATCAAGTTTGCGTTTGCCCTGTGCGTTTCACATACCTGAAGGCCGCCGCCTGCACAGTCACCGTGGCACGGAAGCGGGTGGTGCGGCCGTGGCGGGTGCTGCCGGTTCCGTTTTTACAGGGGACAGCGTTTCAGGCAACGTGGCGCGTTGACTGGCTTCAGGCGCCCCAGGTAGATACAAGGGGCCGCGCTGGCCGCAGCCCCACAGCACTGCCGCACTGGCAGCAAGGGCAATAGACCTGACTAGAATTTGGGAAGCTCTCAACATGCGTAAATTGTAATGACCGACCTTGAATTTCTGGACCAGGCTGAAAAACTGCTGCTTGCCGTTGAACGCAGTTGCGATCGCATCAACGATGAGGGGGCCGCCGATGTGGACAGCCAGCGCACAGGCGGCATGGTGACACTGACATTTCCCAACCGCAGTCAAATCATCATCAACTTGCAAAAACCGCTGCATGAGGTGTGGATGGCCGCAAAGTCGGGCGGATACCACTACCGGTTTGATGGCTTGGCCTGGCAAGACACCAAAGGTGCCGGCGAATTCTTTGACCGGCTGAGCCGGGATGCCGAACAGCAGTCGGGCACGCCGTTGCGATTCGTGGCCTGATTAGCGCTGGCAGGATCGGGAGCCGAGCCAGCCTTGCAGTGGCAAGACCCGGACATGTATTGCACATGCGGCGCCACTGTGAAAACACAGCAGGACCGCATCTTGCAAAGAATCAGTTGCGAAACAGGTCGAGTATGCGACCGCGTTCTTCGGGTGGCGGTGGCGCCTGCGGTGCCACGGTCGATGAAGGGGTGGGCCGATTTTCCAGGCCTACGTTTGCAACGCCCGCGTTGCGCGAATATTCCTCATAGAACCACTCACCACCAACATTCACCACCCCTGGCGGCACAGTGGCCTCCATGACTGGCACGCCCTTGAGGGCCCGTTCCATGAAGTTGATCCATACCGGTAAGCTCAGTCCGCCCCCGGTTTCACGGCTGCCCAGGTTGCGCGGCTTGTCATAGCCGATCCACGTCACGGCCGCCAAGGTGGGCTGATAGCCTGCAAACCAGGCGTCCACGGAGTCGTTCGTGGTGCCCGTCTTGCCATGCAGATCCGTCCGCTTGAGAGTGGCTTGCGCCCGTGCAGCAGTCCCCGAGCGCGTGACCTCCTGCAACAGGTTGTTCATGACAAATGCATTTCTTGCATCAATGGCGCGAGGCAGATCGCTGATGTCAGGGGGCGGGTTCTCCGAGATCACCCGACCCTTGTGGTCGGTCACGCGTGTAATCAACCAAGGGTTGACGCGGTAGCCACCATTGGCAAACACCGAGAAGGCAGATGCCATTTGCAAGGGCGTAACAGAACCCGCACCCAATGCCATGGTCAGATAGGCGGGGTGCTTTTCAGCCTCGAACCCGAAACGGGTGACCCACTCCTGCGCCGTTTTGGGCCCTACCGCCTGCAGGATGCGAATGGAGACCATGTTCTTGGACTTTGCAAGCCCCGTTCGCATGGTCATGGGGCCGTCGTATCTTCCGTCGTAATTTTTGGGCTCCCAGGGTTGACTGCCAGTGACGCCTGCGTCAAAAAACAGCGGAGCGTCGTTGACAACGGTGGCCGGGGTAAAGCCCTTTTCCAGCGCGGCGGAATAGATGAAGGGCTTGAAACTGGAACCCGGCTGGCGCCATGCTTGGGCTGCATGGTTGAACTTGTTCTTGTCAAAATCAAAACCGCCCACCAGCGCCTTGATGGCTCCGTTGCGTGGATCGACAGCCACCAAAGCACCCTCGACCTCGGGGAGTTGGGTGATTTCCCAGGCGTTTTTGGGCGTCTTGGCCACGCGAATCACGGCGCCGCGGCGAATCTTGATGTTGGGGGCTGCCTTGTCGCTCAGACCCGACTGCGCAGGCTTGAGTCCGTCGCCCGTGATTTCGAGGGTATCGCCATTGGCGCGCGCCGCCACGATCTTGCGTGACGTGGCCTCCAGCACCACCGCAGCCAGAATATCGCCATTGTCCGGATGGTTGGCCAGTGCTTCGTCAATCGCGTCTTCCACCTCTTCTGCTGCAGTCGGCAGACTCACGAATTGTTCGGGGCCGCGGTAATGTTGGCGCCGTTCGTAATCCATGATGCCGCGCCTCAAAGCGGCATAAGCAGCCTCCTGGTTGCCTGCGTTCAGGGTGGTGTATACGTTCAAGCCGCGGGTGTATGCCTCATTGCCGTACTGGCTGAAGATCAGTTGGCGCACCATCTCGGCAACGTATTCAGCATGAACGCGGGTGTTGTCATATCCTGATCGTATGGTGATTTTTTCCTGTTTGGCTTCAGCGGCTTCGTCGGCGGTGATGTAGCCGATTTCTTGCATCCGCTCAATGATGTAAAGTTGGCGCGACCGGGCGCGCTTGGGGTTGCTGATGGGGTTGTAAGCCGAGGGGGCCTTAGGCAGACCAGCCAGCATCGCTGCTTCCGCGATGGAAACCGACTTGAGTGGCTTGCCAAAATAGGCCTCGGAGGCGGCTGCAAAACCATACGCCCGGTTGCCCAAGTAAATCTGATTCATATAAATCTCGAGAATTTGGTCTTTTGTGAGCAAATGTTCGAGTTTGAATGTCAGTAAGATTTCGTAAATTTTCCGGGTAAATGTTTTCTCGGAAGATAAATAAACATTGCGCGCCACTTGCATTGTGATAGTCGAGGCACCCTGGCTTTTGACGCGGCCCAGATTGGCAAGGACTGCGCGCATCATTCCCTTGTAATCGACGCCACCGTGCTGGAAGAACCGTGCATCTTCAATGGCCAGCACTGCGTCTTTCACCACGGTGGGGATCTCGCCTATGGGCGTCAGGTTGCGCCTTTCCTCGCCGAACTCTCCCAGCAAAGCACCTTCCGACGAGTAGATCCGCAGAGGAAGCTTGGGTCGGTAGTCTGCAAGGTCTGATACGTCGGGAAGATTGGGGTAGGCCATGGAGAGCGCCACGCCAACGGTCAGCAGCAATGCGATTCCTCCTGCCAACCCGAGCCCACCGATCCATAAAAAAGCACGAAAAATCCAGCGGAACCAGCCGGGGCGTCGACCAGTTGCCGAAGCGTCTGGCTTTTGAGGTTGTTTGGGGGAGTTGGGGGGCGCCATATCGCTCCGAATGGAAAAGAGCACCCATTATAAAAACGGCGGCGACTGATGCAGTTGTAGGGGGTGCGCCCTCAATCTTATCGGCCAGCCAGGACGGCCGACGAATGCATCAATGGCAGTGTCGCGAAGCAACGAGCCGTCTGCTTTTGGCAACGTTTGAAAGATTGTGCGTGCCTGAAAACCTTTGCTGGTGAAGTACCTTACTGATAGCATTCATGTGAAATGTTAAGTTTTGTTGCGTCATTTTGGCAAGTTACAGGAGACCAATCTTGATCTCTACGGGGTCCTTTTTTAGTCGCCAGTCTGCTCCGCTGCTGGGGATCGACATCAGTTCTTCCAGCGTCAAACTGGTGGAGTTAGGTCATGACAAGGCGGGTGGTCTGGTGCTGGAGCGCTGCGCGATCGAGCCGCTGGAGCGCGGATGGATCACAGACGGTAACATCGAGAAATTCGATGAGGTCGCCGAAGCGTTGCGCAGGCTGGTCAAGAAGAGCGGTACTCGTACCAAGAACGTTGCCTTGGCCTTACCACCGTCCGCCGTGATCACCAAAAAGATCACGTTGCCGGGGGGGATGACGGAGCAGGAACTCGAGGTGCAAGTCGAGTCGGAGGCCAATCAATACATTCCATTTTCGCTGGATGAGGTCAGTCTGGACTTCTGTGTGATTGGGCCTAGCAAAAATGCGCCAGGCGACGTGGATGTGCTGATTGCTGCTTCACGGCGTGAAAAGGTGCAAGACCGTCAAGGTCTCGCCGAGGCAGCCGGTCTCAAGCCCGTCGTTGTCGACATCGAGTCACACGCATCACGGCTGGCTGCAGGGCGCTTGATCGAAGCATTACCCAATAAAGGGGTGGATGCCTTGGTCGCTCTGTTTGAGGTCGGCGCGCTCACCACGAGCATGCAGGTCATTCGAAATGAAGAAGTCTTGTACGACCGAGACCAAGCTTTCGGCGGTGCGCAGCTGACGCAACTCATCGTGCGGCAATACGGCTTTTCCATCGAAGAGGCGGAGAGCAAAAAACGCAATGGTGACCTTCCTGAAGACTACCAAGCGTCCGTACTGCGCCCGTTTGTCGAAAACATGGCGCAAGAAATTGGCCGTGCGTTGCAATTTTTCTTCACCAGCACCCCCCACAACCGGGTCGACCACATCATGCTCGCCGGCGGGTCGGCGCCGCTCCCCGGGTTGACGGAAGCCGTCACACAGCAAACCGGATTTGCTTGCAGTGCGGTCAATCCTTTTGATGGCATGGAAATTGGAAGTTCCGTGCGGCTGAAAAAAATGGTGCGTGAAGCCCCTTCGTATTTGACTTCATGCGGTTTGGCAATGCGGAGGTTTTTGCAGTGATATTGATTAATCTGCTCCCGCACCGGGAGGCTGCGCGTAAACGCAGGCGTGAGGCGTTTCAGGCAACGATGTTCGCGTCGTTATTGTTGGGCCTTGCTATCGCTGGATCCATCTATTGGTGGTTTCAGGTGATGATCACGGACCAACAAGGCAAAAACAGCTTTCTTCAGAGTGAAATCAAGGTTCTCGAAAATCAGATTAAGGAAATTGCGTCCATTGAAGAAGAAATTGCTTCCTTGCGCGCTCGCCAGAAGGCTGTTGAGGACCTGCAATCTGACCGCAATTTGCCGGTGCACTTGCTGAACGAACTCGTCAAGCAATTGCCCGATGGCGTTTACATCACCAGCATGAAGCAAGCCGGGCAGACCATCACCATGCAAGGTATGGCCCAGTCCAACGAGCGTGTTTCTGAGATGTTGCGCAATCTCACCAACAACACCCCTTGGTTTTCCAAGCCGGAGTTGGTGGAAATCGTCGCCAGCAATGTGGCCTTGACTCCGCGCGATCAGCGTCGTGTGGGCGCTTTCAATTTGAGATTTCAGCTTGTACGGGCAAGTGAGGCTCAAAAGACCATGGACGCCGCCAGCTCGAATGTTGCTGCTCCGGCTGGAAAGTAACTATGGCAAAAACACAATCTCCGAAAATTGATTTCGCTGCGTTACAAAGCAATCTGCAACGACAGTTTAAAAATCTCGACACCAAGGATCCATCGCTTTGGCCTGTCTTGCCGAAAGTTCTGCTCTGTGCATTTATCGCAATTGGCGTAGCCGTAGCTCTCTGGTTTGTCAAGCTGACGGATTACCAGGCAGAGCTCGAACTTGAGCGTGGTAAAGAAGTTGTTCTCCGTGAGGATTATACGAAGAAGCTCGTGAAGGCGGTGAGTCTTGAGGCGCTCAAGAAGCAGCGCGAGCAGATTCAGCAATATGTTATTCAATTGGAAAAGCAATTGCCCAGCAAAGCAGAAATGGCTGCCTTGTTGTCTGATATCAACCAAGCCGGCTTGGGTCGGAGTTTGCAATTCGATTTGTTTCGTCCTGGCCAAATCGTTGTAAGAGATTATTATGCTGAGCTTCCGATCGCTGTTCGGGTAACTGGCAAATACCATGACATTGGTTCATTTGCGTCAGATGTTGCACATTTGTCTCGCATCGTGACGCTGAACAATATCTCGATTGCTCCTGGTGGAAAGGAGTCCGGAACGTTGTCTATGGACGCTACCGCGAGAACTTTCCGTTACCTGGATCCTGAAGAAATTCAGGCGCAAAAGAATGCCGGAGGCAAGAAATGATGTGGGTCGGTCGTCTGGTTTTGATTGGTTGTATTGGGTTTTTGTCCGGTTGCGGCCCCACGGGAGAAGATGAGCTGCGCCAATGGATGGCCGATCAACGTGCCACAACCAAACCACGCATCACTCCTCTTACTGAGCCCAAGCAGTTTCAGCCGCAAGCGTATACCGTCGAAAATGGAATCGAACCGTTCAATCAAATCAAGCTGACACAAGCTCTGAGACGTGATTCTGTCCAGATTGCATCCAATGCCTCGTTGATTGCTCCGGAAATGGCGCGCAGAAAAGAACCTTTAGAGGCCTTTCCGCTGGATGCCATGACAATGGTTGGCAGTCTCAACAAGACAGGAACACCCACCGCCCTTCTCAAGGTTGACAATCTGTTGTATCAGGTTCGGTTCGGCAATTACCTGGGTCAGAATTATGGAAAAATTACCAAAATCTCTGAAACGGCGGTTGAGTTGCGCGAAATAGTGCAAGACGCCACTGGAGATTGGATAGAGCGCACCGCATCGCTTGACCTGCAGGAGGGTAAGAAATGATAACGAAAAATATCTGGATTATGAACCACTACAGAAATGCCGTATGTGCAATAGTGGCAACGTTGGCTGCAACGGCTGCCATGGCACAAAGCGCCATTGAGGCGGTCACTGGCACGATGCAGGGTGGTGCAGAAGTTGTTCGTGTTGAGCTATCTCAGCCACTCGCTGCCGTTCCCACCGGCTTCGCAATTCAATCGCCAGCGCGCATCGCGCTGGATTTTCCCGGGACCACCAACTCAATGGGGCGGTCTGTCGTCGATGTGAATCAGGGGAATCTGAAGTCCATCAACATCGTGCAAGCCGGTGACCGGTCTCGGTTGGTTTTGAACCTTAAGCAGGCAACGTCTTACCAGGCAGAGGTGCAAGGCAAGACACTTATCATTTCTTTGGTGCCTGTGACGACCTCCATGGCGGCTTCGCAGCAGTCTTCTGCTGTGGTGTTTGCAGAGGGTGCGAACAGCGATACGCTTCCTTTGAAGGACGTTGATTTTCGCAGGGGCGCTGACGGCTCGGGGCGCATTATTGTCGGGCTTGCGAACAACCAGGTTGGTGTTGACTTGCGCCGGCAAGGCAAAGGTTTGACCATTGATTTTCTTCGTTCGTCTTTGCCGGAAGGTCTGCGCCGTCGTCTCGACGTGACGGACTTTGGCACGCCCGTTCAAATAGTGACCACGTCCCAACAGGGTGAACGGGTGCGTATGGTGATAGAGCCCGTTGGGGACTGGGATCACAGCGCCTATCAAAGCGATAATCAATTTGTCGTAGAAATCCGCCAGAAGAAGGTGGATTTGAGCAAGTTGACCCAAGGGCCGGGATACAGCGGAGAAAAGCTGTCGCTCAATTTTCAAAATATTGAAGTGAGGTCGCTGCTGCAAGTGATTGCAGATTTCACCAATTTCAATATCGTGACTTCTGACACGGTGACGGGTGCGCTGACACTTCGGTTGAAAGATGTTCCTTGGGATCAAGCCCTGCAGATCATCATGGACGCCAAGGGCTTGGGCATGCGCAAATCCGGAAGCGTGCTGTGGATTGCACCCAAGGATGAAATTGATGCGCGTACCAAGAAGGACTTCGAGGCTGCGTTGGCCATTCAGAAGTTGGAGCCCCTCAAAACACAAGCTTTCCAGCTCAACTACGCCAAAGCGGCGGACATGATTACCCAGCTTACTAATAGTTCGAGTAGCGGTGGCGGCGTTTCAACAAGATTTTTGACGGAGCGGGGGAGCGCTATTTCTGAGCCTCGTACGAATCAGCTCTTTGTGACAGACACGCCCAGCAAGCTTGAAGAAGTGCGCCAATTGCTGTCAACGCTTGATGTTGCCGTGCGCCAGGTTTTGATCGAGGCCCGTATTGTGGAGGCACGTGACACGTTTGGTCGCTCGTTAGGGGTGAGGCTGGGTGGTACGGACTTGCGTGCCAACCGTGGTGGCGATGGCGGCTATGGGATTGGTGGAAACAATCGTGTGGCATTTGGTACCAGTTACAGCAATGCGGTTGCCTCCAGTGGCGCGGGCGGGACCACAAACACCGATGGCAATTTTGTCAACCTGCCTGCCAGCCTTTCGAATGTCAGCAGTGTGGGGAGTTTTGCCCTCTCCATATTCAACTCTGCTGCCAACAGATTCCTGACGCTGGAGCTCTCCGCCATGGAGGCTGATGGCAAGGGCAAGATCGTGTCGAGCCCGCGCATCATCACTGCCGACCAGACTAAAGCCTTGATCGAGCAGGGCACGGAATATCCCTATTCGGTGACCGCGCCCAATGGCGCAACCACCCTGGCTTTCAAAAAGGCCGTGTTGAAGCTGGAAGTGACCCCACAGATCACACCCGAGGGAAGCATCATTCTCGACCTGGACATCAACAAGGACAGCCGGGGCGAAACCACCACGCAGGGTGTAGCTATCGACACCAAGCACATCAAGACCCAAATCCTGATAGAAAACGGTGGAACCGTGGTGATTGGCGGCATTTTCGAAATGGAAGACACCAATCAGGAAAACAAGATTCCCGTGCTGGGTGATGTGCCGGTGGTGGGCAATTTGTTCAAGAGCCGGACAAAAGAGTCTTCGAAACGTGAAATGTTGGTTTTTATTACGCCGAAGGTCATTACTGACCGTGGTCCAGTGCGATAAATAAATTTATGATTGGTAAAAAAATGCGAAAACTTTTCAGAATATTGACTGTGCCATTGGTGGCTGTGTTGGTGGCTTGTGGTGGTGGGGGAGGGAATTCAGGGACGCCACCTAACGGACAGCCTGCAACGGTAAGTGTCGCGAACATCGTTTATCAGCTGAATAAAAATGCATTGACCAACTCGGGCTCGGATGAGGCCACGTTAACGGTCACTGCTCTGGATGCCAATAACAATCCGGTGGCAAATGCCGCTTTGGCAGTTTCGGTTAGTTCTGGTGTTTATACGCCAGAAGTGGCTGTTTCCGACGCCACAGGTAAAGCTTCCGGGAAAATTTCTATTGGAGGCAGCAAGGCCAATAGGGATATTACGGCGACCATAAAGATGGGAGATAAGACTGCGACAGCAGTGATTCCTGTCACTGGCAGTAAAGTGGCTTTGTCTTTGGTCCCTGCAGTACCGGTTCCTGGCGGCCCGGCTACGTTGTCCATCAAAGTAACTGACGTTAATGGGTCTGGTATCGCACAGGTCCCCGTCAAGTTGGGTGGCACACTGGGTTTCACACAAAGTGTGGCTACCGATAGCGATGGCAATGTCACCGTTCAATTGCCGGCTGCCCCTGTTTCTGCGGGTACATACACCATTGTGGCGACTGCTTCGGGTGTGACTGCCCAGACGCCAGACGTGCAGGTATTGCTGCCTGGAGGAACTGGTATTCCTAATGCAACGGGAGTGATTAGCGCAGCCAGCTTGGCTATTACTCCGAACACCATTGCGCCCAATACGGCGGGCTCCAGCACGAATCGGGCGGGCTTGAGGGCGGTGTTTCAAAACGCGACCAACCAAGCTATTGCGAATGTTCGCGCCCGTTTCGAGATTGTTCCGCCGGGGCTGGGCAGTGGTGAAGTGATTTCAACGGGTGCTGCCACAGTCTATAGCGATTCCACCGGTCAAGCGTTTTCTGAATATGTTGCTGGTACGCGGTCCAGTCCCACAGATGGAGTTCAGGTTCGAGTGTGTTATGGCCTGACTGACGCGGAGATCGCGAATGGCGCTTGTCCAAATTTCAGAATTGCAACCATGACGGTTGCCAGTCAGCCACTTTCAATCACCTTGGGTGATAACAACGAGCTGGTGAAAGGCGCGAACAATCTCACCTACATCAAGAAGTTTGATATTGCAGTGGCGGATGCAGCTGGCAATGCGGTGCCCAATGCGCAAATCTCTGCGAGTGTTGATCTGCGTTCCTATGGAAAAGGGCTATATGCCAGTCCACGCACTTGGTGCCGGAATGAAGACTTGAATCGGAACGGATTTCTGGACGCAGATGAAATCCTCGCCGGTGACGGCGATGGCGAAATTTCACCGCGCAAAGCGGATGTGGTTTTGTCTTTTATCGGTGATAAAACAACCGGCACGAATGGTCGCGCCACCATACAGGTGGAGTACCCTATGAATGTTGCGACTTGGCTTCAATATGCGGTGAAAGTGACTACCAGTGTGGCAGGTTCTGAGGGGGTGGTGGAAAAGACCTATACAACAGGTTTTGTCGAGGGCGATGACAAAAACGGTTCGTTCTTGACGCCTGCTTATGGCGTGAATGACTGCTTCACGCCTGATTGAACTCCATCTTTGGGGCGAAACAGATCGGTGTCGTGAATATCGGTCTGTTTTGTTCTGACAGAGCCACTATCGCGTGGAATCTGAATTTTTGTTTTGCGGCGGCTTTTTTACTCTGTCAGGGGTGATTTAGATCATCTTCCGTTCGGAATCGGTCTCGGCTATTTGTGGGGGAAATTGGGGTGACGGACTCCGTTGCCCAACTTGTTTGCTTCTCAGGGTCTCAGTCGCAAAAAAGGCATCGGATACTCCCTTGCGCGAACTGTGAGCAGCCGGCGTACCGTGCGGCTGCCCTAAACTAGGCCCACCATGTCCACTGTAATTACCTCACCGAACTCTGCTTTGCAGCGCGATGGTGGTGCATCTGCATCGTCCACTTCGTCGATTTCATTGCCCGCCAGCGTCGTGCAAACCGTCGCCATCAACCTGGCCGACCGCAGCTACCCCATCACCATCGCCCCTGGCCTGCTGGCCACCCCCGCCACCTACGCCGCGCTGCCCAAGGCGACCGCTGCCCTCATCGTCACCAACACCACAGTGGCGCCGCTGTATGCCGATGCCCTGCGCTCGGCGCTCGCACCCAAGTACGCCCAGGTCCACACCGTAGTCCTGCCCGACGGCGAGGAGCACAAAAACTGGCAAACCCTGAACCTGATCTTCGACGCCCTGCTGCAGCACGGCTGCGACCGCAAGACCGTGCTGTTTGCCCTGGGCGGCGGGGTGGTGGGCGACATGACGGGCTTCGCCGCTGCCAGCTACATGCGCGGTGTGCCGTTTGTGCAGGTGCCGACCACACTATTGGCGCAGGTGGATTCGTCGGTGGGAGGCAAGACGGCCATCAACCACCCGCTGGGCAAGAACATGATTGGTGCGTTCTACCAGCCGCAACTGGTGGTGTGTGACCTGTCCACGCTCGATACGTTGCCTGTGCGTGAGCTCAGCGCCGGGCTGGCCGAGGTCATCAAATACGGGCCGATTGCCGACATGGACTTCATGGGCTGGCTGGAAGAGCACATGGATGCGCTTTTGGCGCGCGACCGCACGGCGCTGGCGCATGCGGTGCGGCGCAGCTGCGAGATCAAGGCCTGGGTGGTGGGGCAGGACGAGCGCGAGGCCGGGCTGCGCGCCATTCTGAATTTTGGCCATACCTTTGGCCACGCCATCGAGGCGGGCATGGGCTATGGCGCGTGGCTGCATGGCGAGGGCGTGGGCGCCGGCATGGTGATGGCGGCCGAGCTGTCGCGGCGCTTGGGTTTGGTTGACGACGCGTTTGCAGCGCGCTTGAAAACGCTGGTGCAACGCGCCGGGCTGCCCCTGCGTGGGCCGGTGCTGGATGCTGCCGACAATGCCGGCCGCTATTTGGAGCTGATGCGCGTGGACAAGAAGGCGGAGGCGGGCGAAATCCGCTTTGTGCTGATCGACGGGCCGGGCCGGGCCTGCGTGCGCGCCGCACCCGACGCACTGGTGCGCGAGGTGATTGACGCCTGCTGCGCCGGGTGATGGGCAATCACCGGGTGTGTGACGCGTCGAGTGCTATCGAAGATATAGCTGTAGGTGCTTGCTGCTAAAGCGCTAGAGGGCAATTTGACTCAAAACTCATCCTTGGCTTGCTATGCCTGCGACCCCGCGCTGTCGCGCGGGCGCCGCTACCCCGAGCCCGCCGCGCCCACGCGCACCGACTACCAGCGCGACCGCGACCGCATCGTGCACTCGTCGGCGTTCCGTCGGCTGGTTTACAAAACCCAGGTGTTTTTGAACCACGAAGGGGATCTGTTTCGCACGCGGCTCACGCATTCGCTGGAGGTGGCGCAACTGGGGCGTTCGATTGCCCGGTCGTTGCGCATCAACGAAGACCTGGTGGAGGCGATCTCTCTGGCCCATGACCTCGGCCACACCCCTTTCGGGCACGCCGGGCAGGATGCGCTGAACGGGTGCATGCAGGCCCATGGCGGGTTCGAACACAACCTGCAGAGTCTGCGGGTGGTGGACCACCTCGAAGAGCGCTACCCCGATTACGACGGCATCAACCTGACCTTCGAAACGCGGGAGGGCGTGCTCAAACATTGCTCGCAGGCAAACGCGCAGCGGCTGGAGCTGAATGAACCTGGAGGCGTGGGGGGGCGATTTTTGCGCAAGGAGCAGCCCAGCCTGGAGGCGCAGCTGTGCAATCTGGCGGACGAAATCGCCTACAACGCGCATGACATTGATGACGGCGTGCGCTCGGGCCTGATCACGCTGGCGCAACTGGCCGATGTTCCTCTGTTTGACCACTACCGCCGTGTGGCGCAGGCCGAGCATCCGCATCTGGTGGGCGCGGCGATGGAGCGGCGCCTGCTGTATGAAGCCATCCGGCGCATGCTCAGTGCACAGGTCTATGACGTGATCGAGGCCACCAGCGCCGCGTTGGCCAGTGCCGCGCCCCGCAGTGTGGCCGACGTGCGTTTGGCCGCAACGCTGGTGGGCTTCAGCGCCCCCATGCGGGCCCAGTCATCGGAGCTCAAGCGGTTTCTTTTCAAGAACCTTTACCGCCACCCGCAGGTGGTAGAGACTACCGGGCGCGCCCAGCGCGTGGTAACCGAGCTGTTTGCTGCGTATGTGGCCGAGCCGCGCGAAATGAAGCCCCGTTTCACCCGCCAGGCACTGGAAGGCGAGCCCTCGGCACGCGCCCGGGCGGTGGCAGATTTCATCGCCGGAATGACGGACCGCTTCGCGGGGCGCGAACACGAGCGATTGACCGGCCTGCGTCTGCTGGGTTGATGCCATCACCAAATCACCGGTGCTGCTGTTGATATGCCTTGCCGTGGGTCAGCACTGCCTGCGGCGTCGCCACGGGCATCGCTGAATTGCAAATGGAATCAGCCGCTGCGAGCGGCTCGCCGTGGTGGCTGCGGTTCGGTAAACTTCACCCCTTTTTTGTTGTCTTCTGAATCGATTTGCCATGAACGCTGCCGCCCCTTCGCCGCCCCTCGCGCCTTCTGAACGGGCGGACCTCATCACGAAGGACATGGTGCGCTGGCTGGAGCGGGCCGTGATCGGGCTGAACCTGTGCCCGTTTGCCAAGGGCGTGCACGCCAAGGGACAGATTCACTATGTGGTGAGCGCTGCCACCGATGCCGAGGCACTGGCGCAAGACCTGCGGCGCGAGCTGGCCGATCTGGCCGCAGCGCCTGCAGAGGTGCGCGACACCACCTTGCTGATGGCACCTGACTGCCTGCAGGATTTTCTGGAGTTCAACGATTTCCTTGGCGTGGCCGAAGACGTTCTGGAGGA
This sequence comes from Acidovorax sp. BoFeN1, assembly GCF_003345135.1. NCBI lineage: Bacteria > Pseudomonadati > Pseudomonadota > Betaproteobacteria > Burkholderiales > Comamonadaceae > Acidovorax > Acidovorax sp. BoFeN1. The sequence goes on along the minus strand of NZ_QOZT01000005.1, from coordinate 61,282 downwards.
GCTGGACCTGGACGGCACCCTGCAGATTGCCAGCTTTCATCCGCAGTTCCAGTTTGCGGGCACCGGTGCGGGTGATGTCACCAACTGCACCAATCGCGCGCCATATCCCACCTTGCACCTCCTGCGCGAAGACAGTATTGACCGGGCAGTGCAGGCCTACCCCGAGGCCGAAGCCATCTACCAGCGCAACATGGAGGTGCTGGAGAAGCTGGGTATGCCAGGCTGGCAGGCGATGGACGTGGGCGTGAGCACGGCGGCAAGCACGCCTGAACTGCCGAAGGACCCGGCATGAAAGCCGCGGACCACAAGGCGGTAACCAAAGCGGCTACCAAGGTGCCTTCCAAAAACCCGCCGGCAGCCAGCGCAGAGTTGTCCGAGCTGCGCCCGGGGCAGTCCGTTGAGTTGTTGAAAGAGCTGCATATCCTCACGCGCGAAGGGCGGCTGAACCAGGATTCACGCCGCAAGCTCAAGCAGGTGTACCACCTGTTCAATTTCATCGAGCCTTTGCTGCAGGAAATGTCGGCCGACGGGCACAGCCCCACGCTGGCCGACCATGGCGCGGGCAAGTCGTATCTGGGCTTTATCCTGTACGACCTGTATTTCAAGGCGCTGGGACGCGGTCATATCTATGGCATTGAAACGCGCGCCGAGCTGGTCGAAAAATCGCGTGCACTGGCCCAGCAACTCGGCTTTGGGCGTATGTCGTTCTTGAATCTGTCGGTGGCTGAATCCACCGATGCGGCCGAGCTGCCCGAGCGCATTGATGTGGTGACCGCGCTGCATGCCTGCGACACCGCCACCGACGATGCCATTGCCTTCGGCCTGCAAAAGCAGGCACGCGCCATGGTCATCGTGCCCTGCTGCCAGGCCGAAGTGGCCGCTTGCCTGCGCCAGGGCAAGGCGCTGCAACTGGCGCGCACACCCTTGGCCGAGCTGTGGCGCCACCCGCTGCACACCCGCGAAGTGGGCAGCCAGGTAACGAACGTGTTGCGGTGCCTGCACCTGGAGGCCAGCGGTTACCAGGTCACAGTGACCGAGCTGGTGGGTTGGGAGCACAGCATGAAAAACGAGCTGATCATCGCCCGCTACACCGGCCAGAAAAAGCGCAGCGCCCAAGAGCGACTGCGCGCCATCTTGCGCGAGTTCGGGCTCGAGCAGGCTTTGGGAGCGCGTTTCGGGCTGTCGGCAGACGCCGCCGTGTCGCCGCAGGAATAGGGTCCGGGCAAACACTCCTCAGGGGCAATACGTGGCCAACTCAATAATTGGGGTCAGAGCTCAATTAAAATTGCCCGTGTTTCCTTGTTCAGGACATCGCCATGGCCCGCCTGCCCCGTCTCACGCTTCCCGGCTACCCGCACCACATCATTCAGCGCGGCAACAACCGCCAGATGATCTTTGCGGACACCCAGGATTTCGCCACCATGATGGCGCTTTTGGCCGAAAACGCACATAAGTTTGCGGTTGCGGTCCATGCCTATGTGCTGATGGACAACCACTTTCACCTGCTCGCCACACCGGCCACGGCCGAGGCGTTGCCTTTGATGATGCAGGCGGTGGGGCGCAGTTATGTGCGCTATTTCAACCAGCGCCACGGCCGCAGTGGCACGCTGTGGGAGGGGCGCTACCGCTCCACGCTGATCGAGACCGAGCGCTACTTGCTCGCCTGCATGGTGTACATCGATCTGAACCCGGTGCGTGCCGGCATGGTGGCGCAGCCGGGGGCCTGGCAGTGGTCCAGCCACGCCCATTACCTGGGCCAGCGCATCGACAAACTCGTGACCCCGCATGCGTTGTATTGGGCGCTGGGCAACACGCCGTTTGCACGCGAGGCCGCCTATGCAGGGCTGGTGCAGGCGGGCGTTGGCAGTGGCGACCAGGCGGCATTGACCGATGCGGCATTGACCGGCTGGGCGCTGGGCGACGCAGAGTTTGTGGCGGAGTTGCAAAAAAAATCTCCACGCCGTGTCGCCAAGGCCAAGGCGGGGCGGCCAGCTATCACGCCAAAGAATTGAGTTCAAATTGACTTGTAGCGCTTTATCAATAAGCGCTAGTAGCTATCAATATTGATTTGTCCCTAATAAAAATAGATCAACAAAACAATGCAAAAAATTGGACTCTGACCCCAATTTTTGTGCTTGCCTCGATATGTTGCATTGCACTATTCTTGCAGTCCCTGCGAAAAATATAGGAGTGCGCCATGACCACGGCTGCCGAGATCCAGCATCTGCAACAACACGGTTTGTATTCATCGGGTAACGAACACGACGCCTGCGGCCTCGGGTTTGTGGCCCACATCAAAGGCATCAAGCGCCACGACATCGTGACGCAGGCCTTGAAGATCCTGGAAAACATCGACCACCGTGGTGCGGTGGGTGCCGACCCGCTGATGGGTGACGGTGCCGGTATCCTGATCCAGATTCCCGACGCGCTGTACCGCGAAGAGATGGCCAAGCAGGGTGTGACCTTGCCTGCGGCTGGCGAATACGGCGTGGGCATGATCTTTTTGCCCAAGGAGCACGCATCCCGTCTGGCCTGCGAGCAGGAGATGGAGCGCGCCATCAAGGCCGAAGGCCAGGTGCTGCTGGGCTGGCGCGATGTGCCGGTGAATGTGGACATGCCCATGTCCCCCACCGTGCGCAAGAAGGAGCCCATCCTGCGCCAGGTCTTCATCGGCCGTGGCAACGACGTGATCGTGCAGGACGCGCTGGAGCGCAAGCTGTACGTGATCCGCAAGACGGCCAGCGCCAACATCCAGGCGCTCAAGCTCAAGCACAGCAAGGAATACTACGTTCCGTCCATGTCCAGCCGCACCGTGGTCTACAAGGGCCTGCTGCTGGCCGACCAGGTGGGCGTGTACTACCTCGACCTGCAGGACGAGCGCTGCGTTTCGGCCATCGGCCTGGTGCACCAACGCTTTTCCACCAACACCTTCCCAGAGTGGCCATTGGCCCACCCCTACCGCTATGTGGCGCACAACGGTGAAATCAACACCGTCAAGGGCAACTACAACTGGATGAAGGCCCGCGAAGGCGTGATGGCCTCGCCCGTGCTGGCGGCCGACCTGCAAAAGCTCTACCCCATCAGCTTTGCCGACCAGTCCGACACGGCCACGTTCGACAACTGCCTGGAATTGCTGACGATGGCGGGCTACCCCATTAGCCAGGCCGTGATGATGATGATCCCCGAGCCCTGGGAGCAGCACACCACCATGGATGAGCGCCGTCGCGCCTTCTATGAATACCACGCCGCCATGCTCGAGCCTTGGGACGGCCCTGCCTCCATCGTGTTCACCGATGGTCGCCAGATCGGCGCCACGCTGGACCGCAACGGCCTGCGCCCCTCGCGCTATTGCATCACCGACGACGATCTGGTCATCATGGGCTCGGAGTCGGGCGTGTTGCCCATCCCCGAGAACAAGATCGTGCGCAAGTGGCGCCTGCAGCCTGGCAAGATGTTCCTGATCGACTTGGAACAAGGCCGCATGATCGATGACGATGAGCTCAAGGCCAACATCGTCAACACCAAGCCCTACAAGCAGTGGATCGAGAACCTGCGCATCAAGCTCGACAGCATTGAAACCGGTGCTGATGCTGTGGCCCCACAAACTGCTGACCTGCCCCTGCTGGACCGCCAGCAAGCCTTTGGCTACACGCAGGAAGACATCAAGTTCCTGATGGCCCCCATGGCCAAAAATGGCGAAGAAGGCATTGGCTCCATGGGCAACGACAGCCCGCTGGCCGTACTCTCGGGCAAGAACAAGCCGCTGTACAACTACTTCAAGCAGCTGTTTGCGCAGGTGACCAACCCGCCGATCGACCCGATCCGCGAAGCGATCGTGATGTCGCTCAACAGCTTCATCGGCCCCAAGCCCAACCTGCTGGACATCAACCAGGTCAACCCGCCCATGCGCCTCGAAGTCAGCCAGCCTGTGCTGAACTTCGCCGACATGGCCAAGCTGCGCGACATTGAACGCCACACCAACGGCAAGTTCAAGAGCGTGACCATCGACATCACCTACCCCCTGAGCTGGGGCCGTGAAGGCGTGGAAGCCAAGCTGGCCTCGCTGTGCGCGCAGGCTGTGGACGCCATCAAGGGCGGTGCCAACATCCTCATCATCAGCGACCGCGCCGTGAGCGCCACGCAAGTGGCCATTCCCGCGCTGCTGGCCTTGTCGGCCATTCACCAGCACCTGGTGGGTGCGGGCCTGCGCACCACCGCCGGACTGGTGGTTGAGACCGGCACCGCCCGCGAAGTGCACCACTTCGCCGTGCTGGCAGGCTACGGCGCAGAGGCCGTGCACCCCTACCTGGCCATGGAAACCCTGGCCGACATGCACAAGGACCTGGGCGGCGACCTGTCTGCCGACAAGGCCATCTACAACTACGTCAAGGCGATTGGCAAGGGCCTGTCCAAGATCATGTCCAAGATGGGCGTGAGCACCTACATGAGCTACTGCGGCGCCCAGCTGTTCGAGGCTATCGGCCTGAACACGGAAACCGTGGGCAAATATTTCACCGGCACCGCCAGCCGCGTGGAAGGCATTGGCGTGTTCGAAATCGCCGAAGAAGCCATCCGCATGCACAAGGCCGCGTTTGGTGACGACCCTGTGCTCGAAACCATGCTCGACGCCGGCGGCGAATACGCCTGGCGCGCCCGTGGCGAAGACCACATGTGGACGCCGGACGCGATTGCCAAGTTGCAGCACAGCACGCGTGCCAACAACTGGAACACGTACAAGGAATACGCCCAGATCATCAACGACCAGAGCAAGCGCCACATGACGCTGCGCGGCCTGTTCGAGTTCAAGATCGATCCGGCCAAGGCGATCCCGGTCGACGAAGTCGAGCCCGCCAAGGAAATCGTCAAGCGCTTTGCCACGGGCGCCATGTCGCTCGGCTCCATCTCCACCGAGGCGCATGCCACGCTGGCCGTGGCCATGAACCGCATCGGCGGCAAGAGCAACACGGGTGAGGGCGGTGAGGACGAGCGCCGCTATCGAAACGAGCTCAAGGGCATTCCAATCAAGAAGGGCGACACGCTCAAGAGCGTGATTGGCGCCGAGAACGTGGAGGTCGATCTGCCGTTGCTGGACGGCGATTCGCTGCGCAGCCGCATCAAGCAGGTGGCGTCGGGCCGCTTTGGTGTGACGGCGGAATACCTCTCGTCAGCCGACCAGATCCAGATCAAGATGGCCCAGGGCGCCAAGCCCGGTGAAGGCGGTCAGCTGCCCGGCGGCAAGGTCTCGACCTACATCGGCAAGCTGCGCCACAGCGTGCCCGGCGTGGGCCTGATCTCGCCCCCACCGCACCACGACATCTATTCCATCGAGGACTTGGCGCAGCTGATCCATGATCTGAAGAACGTCGCACCGCACGCCAGCATCAGCACCAAGCTGGTGTCGGAAGTGGGTGTGGGCACCATCGCTGCGGGCGTGGCCAAGTGCAAGAGCGACCACGTCGTGATTGCCGGCCATGACGGCGGCACGGGCGCCTCGCCCTGGTCGTCCATCAAGCATTGCGGCGGCCCCTGGGAAATCGGCCTGGCCGAAACCCAGCAGACCCTGGTGCTCAACCGCCTGCGCGGTCGCATCCGTGTGCAGGCCGACGGCCAGATGAAGACCGGCCGCGACGTCGCCATTGGCGCACTGCTGGGCGCCGACGAGTTTGGCTTTGCCACGGCCCCACTGGTGGTCGAGGGCTGCATCATGATGCGCAAGTGCCACCTGAACACCTGCCCCGTGGGCGTGGCCACGCAAGACCCGGTGCTGCGCGCCAAGTTCTCGGGCAAGCCCGAGCATGTGGTGAACTACTTCTTCTTCATCGCCGAAGAAGTGCGCCAGATCATGGCGCAGCTGGGCATCAAGAAGTTTGACGACCTGATTGGCCGCACCGACCTGCTCGACATGCGCCAAGGCCTGGAACACTGGAAGGCCCGTGGCCTGGACTTCAGCCGCTTGTTCGCCCAGCCCAACGTGCCTGCCGACGTGCCGCGCTTCCATGTGGACGTGCAAGACCACAACATCGAGCACACGCTGGACCGCAAGCTCATCGAGCGCAGCCAGCCCGCCATTCAAAAGGGCGAGCGCGTGCAGTTCATCGAAGTGGCGCGCAACGTGAACCGCTCGGTCGGCGCGATGCTCTCGGGCGCGGTGACCCGCGTGCACCCTGAAGGCCTGCCGGACGACACCATCCGCATTCAGCTGGAAGGCACGGGCGGCCAGTCGTTCGGTGCGTTCCTCACCCGCGGTATCACGCTGTATTTGATTGGCGATGCCAACGACTACACCGGCAAGGGCCTCTCGGGCGGGCGTGTGATCGTGCGCCCCAGCATCGACTTCCGCGGTGACGCAGTACGCAACACCATCGTGGGCAACACCGTGATGTACGGCGCCACCACGGGCGAGGCCTTCTTTGGTGGCGTGGCGGGCGAACGCTTTGCCGTGCGCCTGTCGGGCGCCACGGCAGTGGTCGAAGGCACGGGCGACCATGGTTGCGAATACATGACCGGCGGCACCGTGGTCGTGCTGGGCAAGACCGGGCGCAATTTTGCTGCGGGCATGAGCGGCGGTGTGGCCTATGTGTACGACGAGGATGGCCAGTTCGACACCCGCTGCAACATGGCCATGGTGACACTGGAGCGCATCCTGCCCTCGGCCGAACAGGAGGTGACCGTGCCGCGTGCCATCTGGCATGGTGGCCAGACCGACGAAGCCCAGCTCAAGAAGCTGCTCGAAGACCACAACCGCTGGACGGGCAGCAAGCGCGCCCGCGAGTTGCTGGACAACTGGGCCACTTCGCGCAGCAAGTTTGTCAAGGTCTTCCCGACCGAGTACAAGCGTGCATTGTCTGAGATTAATGAACGAAAAGTGCTTGAAGAGCCCGCTACACCTGCAGTAGCAGCTATCAAAAAGGAAGTGACGCCCGCCAAGTAAGGCGACGCCGCAGACATCCGCACAGCATTCACAGACAAGGACATCGTCATGGGAAAAACCACCGGCTTCATGGAATACGAGCGCATCGAAGAGGGCTACAAGCCCGTGCCAGAGCGCCTGAAGCACTACAAGGAATTCGTCATTGGCCTCGATGAGGCGCAAGCCAAGGTGCAGGGCGCGCGCTGCATGGACTGCGGCACGCCGTTTTGCAACAACGGCTGCCCGGTCAACAACATCATTCCGGACTTCAACGATCTGGTCTACCACGCCGACTGGAAGAGCGCGATCGAGGTGCTGCACAGCACCAACAACTTCCCCGAGTTCACTGGCCGCATCTGCCCCGCGCCTTGCGAGGCGGCCTGCGTGCTCAACGTGAACGACGACCCGGTGGGCATCAAGTCCATCGAACACGCCATCATCGACCGCGCCTGGGCCGAGGGCTGGGTGCAGCCGCGCGTGGCCAAGCACCAGACCGGCAAGAAAATCGCCGTGGTGGGATCAGGCCCCGCCGGCATGGCGGCTGCCCAGCAGCTGGCACGCGCAGGCCACAGCGTCACGCTGTTTGAAAAGAACGACCGCGTGGGCGGGCTGCTGCGCTACGGCATTCCCGACTTCAAGATGGAGAAATCGCACATCGACCGCCGCGTGCAGCAGATGCAGGCCGAGGGTGTCACCTTCCGCACCGGCGTGTTTGTGGGTGCCGCCAAAGACGGTCTGGGCAAGGATTCCAAGGTGACCAACTGGGCCAAGGAAACCATCACGCCCGAGCAGTTGAACAAAGATTTTGATGCCGTGCTGCTGACCGGCGGTGCCGAGCAGTCGCGCGACCTGCCGGTGCCCGGCCGCGACCTCGATGGCATCCACTTCGCCATGGAGTTCCTGCCCCAGCAGAACAAGGTCAACGCGGGCGACAAGCTCAAGGGCCAGCTCCTTGCCACGGGCAAGCATGTCATCGTGATTGGCGGCGGCGATACCGGCAGTGATTGCGTGGGCACCAGCAACCGCCACGGCGCGGCCAGCGTGACGCAGTTCGAGGTCATGCCCCAGCCCCCTGAAGTGGAGAACCGGCCCCTCACCTGGCCCTACTGGCCGCTCAAGCTGCGCACCAGCTCCAGCCACGAAGAGGGCTGCGTGCGCGAGTTCGCCATCTCCACCAAGGAGTTCACGGGCGAAAAGGGCAAGGTCAAGGGCCTGACCACCGTGCAGGTCGAGTTCAAGGACGGCAAGCTGGTGGAAGTGCCTGGCACCGAAAAGCACTACCAGGCCGACCTGGTGCTGCTGGCCATGGGCTTTGTGAGCCCCGTGGCACCGGTGCTCGATGCTTTTGGCGTGGACAAGGACGCGCGCGGCAATGCCCGCGCCACTACGGATTTTGACGGCGGCTACGCCACCAACGTGCCCAAGGTGTTCGCAGCAGGCGACATTCGCCGGGGCCAGAGCCTGGTGGTCTGGGCCATCCGCGAAGGCCGCCAGGCGGCGCGCGCCGTGGACGAGTTCCTGATGGGCTACTCGGACCTGCCCCGCTGACCGGGGCCTTGGCCCTGCCTGAACAACGGCGCCCTGGGGCGCCGTTGTTGTTGATGACGCTATAAATAATATAGCTATTGGCCCATGCCGCATAAGCGCTAGGGCCCTATTTTTCTTGAATTTCTCTGGGCGGTGCATGGCGGGTGGGTGCATGCAGGCACCAACGGTGGGACAATTGAGGGTTTTCCCGGGGTGGGGTGTTGCATGTCGCGCCACCGTGCGAATGTTGGACGCCCCTTGATTCCCCTTGTCCGTAGATCTCTCAAAAAAATCGCTACACCATGAAAAAAATTGCCGCTGTTGCCTTGCTGACCCTGGGCGCCGTGCTGGCTGGTTGCTCCAAGCAGGAGCCCGCCGCACCCGCCGCCACACCCGCGCCAGCGGCTGTCACCAAAATCGTCGTCGGCCTGGACGACAACTTCCCGCCCATGGGTTTTCGCAACGAGAAGAACGAGCTGATCGGCTTTGACATCGACATGGCCAAGGAAGCCGCCAAGCGCCTGGGCCTGGAAGTGGAATTCAAGCCCATCGACTGGAGCGCCAAGGAAGCCGAGCTCTCGGGCAAGCGCGTGGACGCACTGTGGAACGGCCTGACCATCACCGAAGAGCGCAAGCAGAACATCCTGTTCACCGCGCCCTACATGGAAAACCACCAGATCATCGTGGTGGCCGCCAACTCCGCCATCAAGACCAAGGCTGATCTGGCCGGCAAGGTGGTCGGCGCCCAGGAAGGCAGCAGTGCCGTGGACGCCATCAAGAAGGACGAGGCCGTCTTCAAGTCGTTCAAGGACATCAAGACCTTTGGCGACAACGTGACCGCCCTGATGGACCTGACCACCGGCCGCCTGGATGCCGTGGTGGTCGATGAGGTGGTGGGCCGGTACTACGTGGCCAAGAAGCCCGACGTCTATGCCGTGCTCGACGACCACTTCGGCACCGAAGACTATGGCGTGGGCCTGCGCAAGGACGACACCGATCTGCACGGCAAGCTGGACAAGGCCCTGGCCGACATGAAGGCCGATGGCGTCGCCGCGAAGATTGCCGAGCAATGGTTCGGCAAGAATATTCTCAAATAATTCGGACCACCCCCCTGAGGCGCTGCGCGCCTTCCCCCCGCTCTCGCAGCGCTGTGCGCTGCGGGCAGGGGGACACCGCCAGCGCCAACACGTTGTCGTGGCGGCCCTTGCGCGGCGGTCGCTGGCATGGGCCGTGCCAGTTGCGACGGCCAAGGATAGAAACACACACGGAACTGTCGCGACAGCATGGACTACGTTCTCTCCCTTCTGGGACCGCTGGCGCAGGGCGCTGCCGTCACCCTCAAGCTGTTTGCCATCACGCTGGCATTGGCGGTGCCGCTCGGGCTGGTGCTGGCGCTGGCGCGCGTGTCGCGCTTTGCGCCGTTGTCGGCGGCCGTCAACGGCTACATCTGGCTCATGCGCGGCACCCCGCTCATGCTGCAGATGCTGTTTATCTACTTTGCACTTCCGTTCGTGCCGGTGATTGGCGTGCGACTGCCCGACTTTCCGGCGGCGGTGGCGGCCTTTGCGCTGAACTACGCGGCCTACTTTGCCGAGATCTTTCGCTCCGGCATCCAGTCGGTGGACCGGGGGCAGTACGAGGCCGCCAAGGTACTGGGCATGGGCTACGGCCAGACCATGCGCCGCATCGTGCTGCCGCAGACGGTGCGCAGCATATTGCCGCCCATGAGCAACGAGACCATCACCCTGGTCAAGGACACCTCGCTGATTTACGTGCTGGCCCTGAACGACCTGCTGCGCGCCGCGCGCGGCATCGTGCAGCGCGACTTCACCACCACGCCCTTCATCGTGGCCGCGGCCTTCTATCTCATCATGACCCTGATCCTCACCTGGGGGTTTCAGCGCATGGAGAAACGCTATGCCAAATATGACCAGTGATGCGCCCATGATCGAGGCCCGTGACATCCGCAAGGCCTTCGGCGCCAACCAGGTGCTGCGCGGCGTCTCGCTGCAGTTGCGCCAGGGCGAAGTGGTGGCGGTGATCGGGCCGTCGGGCTCGGGCAAAAGCACCTTTCTGCGCTGCCTGAACCATCTGGAAACCATCGACAGCGGCCATATCGCCATCGAGGGCGAAACGCTGGTCACCACCGACGCTCAAGGCCGCTGCGTCTACGCGCCGGACGCCGAGTTGCGCCGCATCTGCCGCAAGACCGGCATGGTGTTCCAGCACTTCAACCTGTTTGGGCACCTCACGGTGCTGGAGAACCTGATCGAGGCGCCCATGGTGGTGCAGGGCCTGTCGCGCGAAGCGGCCATCGCCCGCGCCGAACGGCTGCTGGCCAAGGTGGGCCTGTCCGACAAGCAGGGCAACTACCCCGCGCGCCTGTCGGGTGGGCAAAAGCAGCGCGTGGCCATCGCGCGCGCGCTGTGCATGGAGCCCGACATCATGCTGTTCGACGAGCCCACCTCGGCGCTCGACCCCGAGCTCACCGGCGAGGTGCTGCGCACCATGCGCGAGCTGGCCGATGAGCGCATGACCATGCTGGTGGTCACCCACGAAATGGGCTTTGCGCGCGAGGTGGCGAACACCGTGGCCTTCATGGACCAGGGCGAACTGATTGCAGCGCGGCCCGCAGGAGATTTTTTTGCCGATCCGGGGCATGAGCGGGCGAGGGTGTTTTTGCAGCACATGCTTTGATTTTTTAGGTCGAATTGGGCTCTCGCGCTTATCTATAGAGCGCTGGTAGCTATTGTTTTAATAGTAAATGCTGGCTTTTTGGAGGGCTGCCGTCGGGGCCAGACCCGGCCAGCCACCGCCACAACGCCCCCCAGCTCCAACGAGGCCCCTGCAAGCCGCACCCCCGCAACCCATTTCGCAATGGCGACCCAGCGACACGGCTTGCTACCGAATTTTTATAACCGTCAAGCATGGACAAGCGTCACTTGCACACCACAGGTTTTAACGATGGGCTGAGCAACACCAAGGGGTTTCCCCTATGATGCTTGGTCTGCTGTCAGGGTCTCGGCCTCTGACGGCGTTTTTTGTTCTGCACCATGCCATTCAACGACTCATCGCCCGCCAGCGCGCTGGCGGAACTGCGCAACGTCACCTTCGGGTACGGTGAGCGCGTGATCCTGCGCGACGTGTCGTTGAAGATCCCGCGCGGCAAGGTCACGGCGCTCATGGGGGCGTCGGGCGGGGGCAAGACCACGGTGTTGCGCCTGATTGGCGGTCAGCACCGGGCGCAGGAAGGCGAAGTGCTGTTCGACCGGCAGGATGTGGGTCGCATGGATGCGGCGGGCTTGTATGCGGCCCGCAGGCGCATGGGCATGCTGTTCCAGTTTGGTGCCTTGTTCACCGATCTGACGGTGTTTGAAAACGTGGCGTTTCCGCTGCGCGAACACACCGACCTGTCGGATGCGCTGGTGCGCGACATCGTGCTCATGAAGCTCCATGCCGTGGGCCTGCGCGGGGCGCGCGATCTCATGCCCAGCCAGATTTCCGGGGGCATGGCGCGGCGCGTGGCGCTGGCGCGGGCGATTGCACTCGACCCCGAACTCGTCATGTACGACGAGCCCTTTGCCGGGCTCGACCCCATTTCGCTGGGCACGGCCGCGCAACTTATCCGGCAACTCAACGACGCGATGGGGCTGACCACCCTCTTGGTGTCGCACGACCTGGATGCCACCTTTGCGCTGGCAGACCACGTCATCATTTTGGGGGCTGGCGTGGTGGCGGCGCAGGGAGCCCCCGCCGAAGTGCGCGCCAGCACCGATCCGCTGGTGCACCAGTTTGTCAACGCGCTGCCCACGGGCCCGGTGCCGTTCCATTACCCGGGGCCCACGGCGGCCAGTGATTTTGGTCCGCTGGACGGGAGGTCTGCATGAGCTGGTGGCGTCCTTCGGATGTGGGCTTTGCCGTGCGCAGCCAGCTGGCCGATGCGGGCCTGGCGGCGCGCCTTTTCTGGCGCTTGATCCGGCTGTTCCCTGCGGCCTTGCAGCGCCCTGGGCTGGTGCGCGACCAGGTGCATTTTCTGGGCAACTATTCGCTGGCCATCATTGCGGTGTCGGGCCTTTTCGTGGGTTTTGTGATGGCGCTGCAGGGTTTTTACACGCTGCAGGATTTTGGCTCTACCGAGGCACTGGGCCAGCTGGTGGCGCTGAGTTTGCTGCGCGAGCTGGGGCCGGTCATCACGGCCCTGCTGTTTGCGGGGCGCGCAGGCACTTCGCTCACGGCCGAGATCGGGCTGATGCGCGCTGGCGAGCAGCTGAGCGCCATGGAGATGATGGCCGTGGACCCCGTGCGCCGCATTCTGGTGCCCCGTTTCTGGGCGGGCGTCATCGCCATGCCCGTGCTGGCGCTGGTGTTCAACGCGGTGGGCGTGATTGGCGGCTGGATGGTGGCGGTGCCCATGATCGGGCTGGACGGTGGCGCCTTCTGGAGCCAGATGCAGGGCGGTGTGGATATTTTCAGTGACCTGGGCAACAGCGTCATCAAGAGCCTGGTGTTTGGTTTCACCGTGACCTTCGTGGCGCTGCTGCAGGGCTACACGGCCAAGCCAACGCCGGAAGGGGTTTCGCGCGCCACCACGCGCACCGTGGTGATGGCCTCGCTGGCGGTGTTGGCGCTGGACTTCGTCCTCACGGCCATGATGTTCAGTATCTGACGCTGGCGCAGCCGGCGTGACAAGGAAAGCACGATGCAACAATCCAAAAACGATCTCTGGGTAGGCCTGTTTGTCATGCTCGGGGCCGCCGCGCTGGTGTTTCTGGCGCTGCAGTCGGCCAACCTGCTGCAGCTGAACTTTCAGACCGGCTATCGCGTCACCGCGCGTTTCGACAACATCGGCGGCATCAAGCCCAAGGCGGCAGTGCGCAGCGCGGGGGTGGTGGTCGGGCGAGTGGAGTCGATCACCTTTGACGACAAGACCTTTCAGGCGCGCGTGACGCTGGAGCTGGAAAAGCAGTACGCTTTCCCCAAGGACAGCTCCCTGAAGATCCTGACCAGTGGTCTGCTGGGCGAGCAATACATCGGCATTGAGCCCGGCGCCGACGAAAACAATCTGGTGGCAGGCGACACCCTCACTGCCACACAGTCCGCCGTGGTGTTGGAAAACCTGATTGGCCAGTTTCTTTACAGCAAGGCGGAAGAGGGCGGCAAGCCATCGGACGCAGGCGGGAAAAAATGATGACATGGATGACTGCGGGCTTCACCCGCACTGATGGACAGCCTGGGTTTGCTGGCGTGGGCATGCGCTGGTGCGCACTGGCGTTGGGCGCTTTGCTGCTGGCCGGTTGTGCTAGCGGACCGGGCGCCAATCCCCGCGATCCGCTGGAGCCCTACAACCGCAGCATGACCCGCTTCAACGACGGCGTGGATGAGTCGGTGCTCAAGCCCGTGGCCACGGCCTACAAGGACGTCGTGCCCTCCCCGGTGCGCACGGGGGTGAACAACTTTTTCGGCAACCTGGGCGATGTCTGGTCGTTTGTGAACAACGTCCTGCAGTTGCGCCACGAAGAAGCGTACGCCAGCCTGGTGCGTTTCAACGTCAACACGGTGTTTGGCCTGGGCGGGCTGCTCGACATTGCCTCGGAAATGGGGGTGGAGCGCAACCGGCAGGACTTTGGCCTCACGTTGGGGCGCTGGGGCGTGCCCACGGGGCCCTATCTGGTGCTGCCCCTGCTGGGGCCGTCCACGGTGCGCGATACCGCCGCATTGCCTGTGGACATGCAGGGAAATCTGGTGGGCCAGTTCGATTCGATTGCTGCGCGCAATTCGCTGTATGCGTTGCGGGCGGTGGACACCCGGGCCAGTTTGCTGGGGGCCGGGGCCGTGCTGGAAGGTGCGGCGCTGGACAAATACACGTTCACGCGGGATGTGTTCCTGCAGGTGCGCGCACAGCGCGCAGGACGCCCCGGTGCCGACGATGCCAACGGCGACGACAACGGCGGTGTGCTGCCGCAAGAGTCCGACTATTGAGCGCCGGTCGCTGTTGCGTGTGCTTGCAACTGCTTGCGTAAGCGCAACACACCGACGCATGGCGTACATCCCGTCCGACCACAATGAATTGACATGCGACACAGTCGCCCGATGGAAAGAACTGACATGACGATGAATCGACGCACGCTGGGCCGCATGGCCGCAACACTGGCCGTGGCCTGCTCCGTGGCGGTGCCATGGGCCGCCTGGGCTGCCGACGAGGGGCCCGACGCGCTGATCAAGCGCCTGTCCACGGAAGTGATCGGCAGTGTTCGGGGTGACAAGGCCATCCAGGCGGGTGACATCAACAAGGTGATCGCCCTGGTGGACAAGGTGGTCATGCCCAACGTGAATTTCCGGCGCATGACGGCGGCTGCCGTGGGCCCGGGCTGGCGCCAGGCCAGCCCCGAGCAGCAAAAGCGCCTGCAGGAAGAGTTCAAGGTTCTGCTGGTTCGTACCTATGCGGGCGCTCTGGCCCAGGTGAGCGACCAGACCATCACCATCAAGCCCCTGCGTGCAGCACCCGAAGATAAGGATGTGCTGGTGCGCACCGAGGTCACGGGCCATGGTGACCCGATCCAGCTCGACTACCGGCTTGAGAAAACCCCCGGTCAAGGCGCCGGCTGGAAGATCTACAACCTGAACGTGATGGGTGTCTGGCTGGTTGAAACCTACCGCAGTCAGTTTGCCACCGAGATCAATGCGCGCGGCGTGGACGGCCTCATTGAAGCGCTGGTAACCCGCAACAAGACGAATGCCGCCAAGGGCTGACAGCGAGATCCCGCGCATGCTGGTACTTCCGTCCGAACTCACCCACGAACAGGCCAGTGCCTGCCTGCGCATGCTGGTGCAGGGGCTGAAGGTTCTCAAGGGCCCGCAGGTGGTGGTGGATGCCAGCGCCCTGGCCGTGTTTGACACGTCTGCGCTGGCCGTGCTGCTGGAATGCCGGCGCGAGGTGCTGGCGGACGGCAAGGCGTTTGTGGTCAAGGGCCTGCCCCCGGCCCTGGTGGGCATGGCCGGCCTGTATGGCGTGGATGCCTTGCTGCAGGCGGCCAGCTGACTTTGCGGTGCGCCCACAATGCCCTCGGACGCCCGCGTGCTGTTGGGCGCCGGGCGGCGGGGCACGGGCCAAGGCCTTAAAATCAAAGGCTTCATGCCCGCAGTCTCATTCCAAGCCGTCTCCAAGACCTTTGTCACACCCAAAGGCCCCTTCCAAGCACTGAACCAGGTCAACCTGGACATCGAGGAGGGCGAATTCTTCGGGCTTCTCGGCCCCAACGGTGCCGGTAAAACCACACTCATCAGCATTTTGGCCGGCCTGGCGCGCGCCACCAGCGGGCGTGTGCTGGTGCAGGGCAGTGATGTGCAGACGCACTTTGCCGAGGCCCGGCGCAAGCTGGGCGTGGTGCCGCAAGAGCTGGTGTTCGATCCGTTTTTCAACGTGCGCGAGGCGCTGCGCTTTCAGTCGGGCTATTTTGGCGTGAAGAACAACGACGCCTGGATTGACGAACTGCTGGCCAACCTGGGCCTGTCGGACAAGGCCAACGCCAACATGCGCCAGCTGTCGGGTGGCATGAAACGGCGCGTGCTGGTGGCCCAGGCCCTGGTGCACAAGCCGCCCATCATCGTGCTCGATGAACCCACGGCGGGCGTGGATGTGGAGTTGCGCCAGACGCTCTGGCACTTTATCGCCCGCCTGAACAAAGAGGGGCACACGGTGCTGCTCACCACCCATTACCTGGAAGAGGCCGAGGCCCTGTGCGGGCGCATCGCGATGCTCAAGGCCGGGCGCGTGGTGGCGCTCGATCGCACGTCCGAGCTGCTCAAGACGGCTTCGGGCAGCGTGCTGCAATTCAAGACCGATGCGTTGCTGCCGCCCGCACTGGACCACCTGGCGCGCGTCACCGGCCGCATCGTGCAGTTGCCCGCACGCGATGCGGCAGAGATCGAAAACCATCTCGCCACCCTGCGCGTGGCGGGTGTCGAGGTGCAGGACATGGAAATCCGCCGGCCCGATCTGGAAGATGTGTTCCTGCAGGTGATGTCGGGCACCTCCGCATCCAACATTCCCCTGTCGGAGGTGGCACTGTGACCGGCTGGCAAACTCTTTTTTACAAGGAAGTGCTGCGCTTTTGGAAGGTGAGCTTCCAGACCGTGGCCGCGCCCGTGCTCACCGCCGTGCTGTACCTGCTGATCTTTGGCCATGTGCTCGAAGACCATGTAAAGGTGTATGACCGCATCAGCTACACCGCTTTTCTGGTGCCGGGGCTGGTGATGATGAGCGTGCTGCAAAACGCCTTCGCCAACAGCTCATCGAGCCTGGTTCAGAGCAAGATCATGGGCAGCCTGGTGTTTTTGCTGCTCACGCCACTGTCGCACTGGGCCTGGTTTGTGGCCTATGTGGGCTCGTCCATGCTGCGCGGGCTGGTCGTGGGGCTGGGGGTGTTCATTGTCACCCTGGCGTTTGCGCGGCCGGAGTTTGCGGCGCCGCTGTGGATTGTGGTCTTTGCATTTCTGGGCGCGGCCCTGCTGGCAACGCTGGGGCTGATTGCCGGGCTGTGGGCCGACAAGTTTGACCAGATGGCGGCGTTCCAGAACTTCGTCATCGTGCCCATGACGTTTCTGTCGGGCGTTTTTTATTCAATCCAGTCGCTGCCGCCTTTCTGGCAGACCGTGAGCCACCTGAATCCTTTTTTCTACATGATTGACGGCTTTCGCTATGGCTTTTTCGGCCAGAGCGACACTTCTCCCTGGCTCAGCCTGGGCATCGTGGGCATTGCTTGGCTGGCCGTGAGCCTTTTTGCCGTGCACCTGCTGCGCATCGGCTACAAAATTCGGAACTGACATGACTGCAGACCAACTTAAAGACATCATCGCCGCAGGCCTGGCCTGCGATCACATCACGCTGGAGGGCGACGGCCGCCACTGGTATGCCACCATCGTCTCGGCCGAGTTCGAGGGCAAGCGGGCCATTCAGCGCCACCAGCGCGTATATGCCACGTTGGGCGCCAAGCTGGCCAATGACGAAGTGCATGCCCTGTCGATGAAGACCTTCACGCCCGCAGAGTGGGCAACGCAGGCACAGTGAATAGTGGATTGACGCTCTTAAATTAATAGCTGCTAGCGCTTTATTCATAAGCGCTAGAAGCACTTTTCATACATATTTCTGACTTTTGCGATGGACAAACTCCTGATCCGCGGCGGACGCACCCTCCATGGCGAGGTGCTGGTCTCTGGCGCCAAGAACGCCGCCTTGCCGGAGTTGTGCGCCGCACTCCTCACAGCCGAGCCGGTGACGCTGCTGAATGTTCCCCAGTTGCAGGATGTGAGCACCATGCTCAAGCTCATCCGCAACATGGGCGTGACGGCCGAGCGATCGGACGATGGCACCGTGCGCATTGACGCCGGTGCGCTCAATACGCCCGAGGCCCCCTACGAATTGGTCAAGACCATGCGCGCCTCGGTCCTGGCGCTGGGCCCGCTGCTGGCCCGCTTTGGCGAGGCCACGGTGTCGCTGCCTGGCGGTTGCGCCATCGGTTCGCGCCCGGTGGACCAGCACATCAAGGGCATGGCCGCCATGGGCGCCGAGATCGTGGTCGAGCACGGCTACATGATCGCCAGGTTGCCGGCAGGATGGACGCGCCTGAAGGGCGCACGCATCACCACCGACATGGTCACCGTGACGGGCACCGAGAACTTCCTCATGGCTGCCGCGCTGGCCGAGGGCGAGACAGTGCTGGAAAACGCCGCCCAGGAGCCTGAAATTTCGGACCTGGCCGATATGCTGATCGCCATGGGCGCAAAGATTGAAGGCCATGGCACCAGCCGCATCCGCATCCAGGGCGTCGAGCGGCTGCACGGTTGCACCCACCGCGTGGTGGCCGACCGCATCGAGGCCGGCACCTTTTTGTGTGCCGTGGCGGCCACGGGTGGTGATGTGGTGCTGCGCCACGGTCGTGCCGACCACCTCGACGCCGTCATCGAAAAACTGCGCGAGGCCGGTGCCACCGTGCAGGCGGTCGAAGGCGGTATCCGCGTGCAAAGCGCAGGCGCCGCTACGCTCAAGGCCCAGGGCTTTCGCACCACCGAATACCCGGGTTTCCCCACCGACATGCAGGCGCAGTTCATGGCGCTCAATTGCATTGCCCAGGGCACGGCCACGGTGACCGAAACGATTTTTGAAAACCGCTTCATGCACGTCAACGAACTGGTGCGCCTGGGCGCCAAGATCCAGACCGATGGCAAGGTGGCCGTGATCAAGGGCGTGCCACGCCTGTCGGGCGCCACGGTGATGGCCACCGACCTGCGCGCCTCGGCCAGCCTGGTCATTGCGGGCCTGGTGGCCGACGGCGAAACGGTGGTGGACCGCATCTACCACCTGGACCGTGGCTACGACTGCATGGAAGCCAAACTGCGCGGCATTGGCGCCGACATTGAACGGATAAAAGCATGAGCAGCAGCATGATCACCCTGGCGCTCTCCAAAGGCCGCATCTTTGACGAAACCCTGCCCCTTCTGGCCGCTGCCGGCATCGAGGTGCTGGAAGACCCGGAAAAGTCGCGCAAGCTCATCTTGCCCACCAATCTGCCCAATGTGCGCGTGGTGCTGGTGCGTGCCACCGATGTGCCTACCTATGTCGAATACGGCGGCGCCGACCTGGGTGTGACGGGCAAGGACACCCTCATCGAGCATGGCGGCCAGGGCCTGTATCAGCCGCTCGATCTGCGCATTGCCAAGTGCCGCGTCAGCGTGGCCGTGCGCAACGATTTCGATTACGCCCAGGCCGTCAAGAAGGGCTCGCGCCTGAAGGTGGCCACCAAATACACCAGCATCGCCCGCGACTTCTTTGCGGCCAAGGGCGTGCATGTGGACATGGTCAAGCTCTATGGCAGCATGGAACTGGCGCCCCTCATCGGCCTGGCTGACGCCATCGTCGATCTGGTGTCCACCGGCAACACCCTCAAGGCCAACCACCTCGTCGAGGTGGAACGCATCATGGACATCAGCTCGCACCTGGTGGTCAACCAGGCGGCACTCAAGCTCAAGCAGGCGCCGCTGCGCCGCATCATCGATGCGTTTGCCTCCGCGATTCCCGCAGATAAAAACTGAAACTCCCACCGAATCACACTATGACTTTGGTAGCTGCTCCCGCCCGTCTGTCAACCACTGCGGCCACTTTTGAGGCTGATTTTGCAGCCCGCCTGCATTGGTCTGCCGACACCGACGCGGCCATCGAGCAGCGCGTGGCCGACATCCTGGCCGACGTGCAGCAGCGCGGCGATGCAGCGGTACTGGAATACACCCAGCGCTTTGATGGCCTGCAGGCCGACTCCATGGCGGCGCTGGAGCTGACGCAGGCAGAGCTCAAGACCGCTTTCGACGCCATTCCCGCCGTGCAGCGCGACGCGCTGCAGGCCGCCGCTGCCCGCGTGCGCCGCTACCACGAGGCACAAAAAAAGGCCTCGGGCGAGAGCTGGAGCTACCGCGACGAAGGCGGCACGTTGCTGGGTCAGAAGGTCACGCCGCTGGACCGCGTGGGCATCTATGTGCCCGGTGGGAAGGCCGCTTATCCGAGCAGCGTGCTCATGAACGCCATCCCTGCCCATGTGGCGGGTGTGGGCGAGATCATCATGGTAGTGCCCACGCCGGCCCGCAGGGACGGCCCTTGGCCATCCCCCAAGGGCGAGAAAAACGCCCTGGTGCTGGCCGCCGCCTACGTGGCGGGCGTCACCCGCGCCTTTACCATCGGCGGCGCCCAAGCTGTGGCCGCGCTGGCTTACGGCACGGCCACCGTGCCCAAGGTGGACAAGATCACCGGCCCCGGCAACGCCTATGTGGCCAGCGCCAAAAAGCGCGTGTTCGGCACCGTGGGCATCGACATGATTGCGGGCCCGAGCGAAATTTTGGTGCTGGCCGACGGCACCACCCCGCCCGACTGGGTGGCCATGGACCTGTTCAGTCAGGCCGAACACGACGAGCTGGCGCAAAGCATTCTGCTGTGCCCCGATGCCGCCTATATCGATGCCGTGCAAGAGGCCATCGACCGCCTGCTGCCCACCATGCCGCGCGCCGAGATCATTGCCAAAAGCCTCACGGGCCGTGGCGCACTGATCCTCACGAAAGACATGGAAGAAGCCTGCGCCATCAGCAACCGCATCGCGCCCGAGCACCTGGAAGTGAGCAGCAACGACCCGCACCGCTGGGAACCACTGCTGCGCCACGCAGGCGCCATTTTTCTGGGTGCCTACACGTCCGAGAGCCTGGGCGATTACTGCGCAGGCCCCAACCATGTGCTGCCCACCAGCGGCACGGCGCGGTTCAGTTCGCCACTGGGCGTGTATGACTTTCAAAAGCGCAGCAGCCTGATCGAGGTGAGCGAAGCCGGTGCGCAGACGCTGGGCCAGATCGCCAGCGTGCTGGCCCATGGCGAAGGCCTGCAAGCCCACGCGCGGGCGGCGGAGATGCGGCTCAAGCCGTCGCCAAAGCAAGCGCAAGGCTGACGAGGCCTTTATGCACGATGTCCGGATGGATGCCGTGCCCATGACCAGCCCCTTTCTTGTGGCCCCCAACGCACTGGACACTGCCGAATGAACTCCCCCGCCGCTCCATCGACACCCCTCAACGCGCTGGCCCGCATCCGCCCCGACGTGCGCGCCATGCACGCGTATGGTGTGCAGCCCTCCACCGGCATGCTCAAGATGGACGCGATGGAAAACCCGTTTCGCCTGCCCGCGCATCTGCAGGCGGCGCTCGGCCAGCGGCTGGGCGCGCTGGCGCTCAACCGCTATCCGGGCGACCGCGTGCTGGACCTGAAGGCTGCGCTGGCAAAGTACGCCGACATGCCCGAGGGCTATGGCATCGTGCTGGGCAACGGCTCGGACGAACTCATCACCTTGCTGGCCCTGGCCTGCGCGCAACCTGGCACGGGCCAGCGCGCCACCATGCTCGCGCCCATGCCCGGCTTTGTGATGTATCCGCTGTCTGCACAACTGCAGGGCCTGGACTTCGTGGGCGTGCCGCTCACGCCCGACTTCGAGCTGGATGAGCCCGCCATGCTGGCCGCCATCGCCAGGCATCAGCCTGCCATTACCTACATTGCTTACCCTAACAACCCCACGGCCACGCTGTGGGACGAGGGTGCGGTGCAGCGCATCATCGATGCCGCTGGTGCGCAGGGCGGCATCGTGGTGATGGACGAGGCCTACCAGCCCTTTGCCAGCCGCACATTCATCGACCGCATGCGTGCCGAGCCTGCACGCAATGCCCATGTGCTGCTCATGCGCACACTCAGCAAGTTTGGCCTGGCCGGTGTGCGCCTGGGTTACCTCATCGGCCCCGCCGCGCTGGTGGCCGAGATCGACAAGGTGCGCCCGCCCTACAACGTGAGCGTGCTCAATGGCGAGGCGGCGCTGTTTGCGCTCGAGCATGCCGACGTGTTTGCCGCGCAGGCCGCCGAACTGGTGGCCCAGCGCACGGTGCTGGTGAACGCGCTGCGCCAGATGCCCGGCATTGAAAAATGCTGGGACAGCGAGGCCAACATGGTGCTGGTGCGCGTGGCCGATTCCGCACGGGCGTATGAGGGCATGAAGGCGCGCAAGGTGCTGGTCAAGAACGTTTCTACAATGCACCCATTGCTGGCCAACTGCCTGCGCCTCACGGTGGGCACGGCCGAAGACAACGCACAGATGCTGGCTGCACTCCAGGCTTCCTTATGACTTCCTCCGCACTCGTCACCTCTACCGCCCCTGATTCCCTGGCCGACCGCATTGCCGAGGTCAGCCGCAACACCGCGGAAACCCGCATCAGCGTGCGCGTCAACCTCGACGGCACCGGCCAGGCCAAGCTGCACACGGGCATCGGTTTTTTTGACCACATGCTCGACCAGATCGCCCGCCATGGGCTGATCGACCTGGAGATCGACTGCGCTGGCGACCTGCACATCGACGGCCACCACACGGTGGAAGACGTGGGCATCACCCTGGGCCAGGCGTTTGCGCGGGCGGTGGGCGACAAGAAGGGCATCCGCCGCTATGGCCACGCCTATGTGCCGCTGGACGAAGCGCTTTCGCGCGTGGTGGTGGATTTTTCGGGTCGCCCGGGGCTGCACATCGATGTGAAGTTCACGGCGGGCAGCATCGGCCAGCTCGATACGCAGCTGGTGTACGAGTTCTTCCAGGGCTTTGTGAACCACGCGGGCGTCACGCTGCACATCGACAACCTCAAGGGCATCAACGCACACCACCAGTGCGAAACGATCTTCAAGGCGTTCGGGCGCACGCTGCGCGCGGCGCTGGAGCGCGATCCCCGCTCGGCGGGTGTCATCCCCTCCACCAAGGGTTCTTTGTGAGTTTTTTGGGTCAAATCGGGCTCTAGCCCTTAATGGATAAGCGCTGGCAGCTATGAATATAGAAGCAAAAACCGTTGCGGTGGTCGATTACGGCATGGGCAACCTGCGCTCGGTGTCGCAGGCTGTGCAGGCCGCCGCCCACGACACGGGCTGGACCGTGGTGGTTACTTCTCGTCCGGAAGACGTGCGCGCTGCGCAGCGCATTGTGCTGCCGGGCCAGGGCGCCATGCCCGACTGCATGCGCGAATTGCGCGAGTCGGGCCTGCAGGAGTCGGTGCTCGAAGCCGCCGCCACCAAACCGTTGTTTGGCGTATGCGTAGGCATGCAGATGCTGCTGGACCACAGCGCCGAGGGTCCTGCCGAGGGTGTGCCGGGCTTGGGCCTCATCCCGGGCGATGTGCTCAAGTTCGACCTGGCGGGCAAAACCCAGCCCGACGGCAGCCGTTTCAAGGTGCCCCAGATGGGCTGGAACCAGGTGCGCCAGGTGCCGCACGCCCACCATGCAGGTGGTGCCGTGCACCCGGTTTGGGCGGGCGTGCCCGACAACAGCTACTTTTATTTCGTGCACAGTTTTTATGCCGTGCCGCAAGATGCGGCCCACTGTGCAGGGCAAGCTGACTACGGCGGCTGGTTCGCAGCCGCCATTGCGCGCGATAATATTTTTGCCACGCAGTTTCACCCCGAAAAAAGCGCGGAGCACGGATTGGCCCTGTACCGCAATTTTCTGCACTGGAATCCCTGATATTTTTCACCCCGTTCGGGCCGAGTCGTGACTCGCCCTTTTTCTCCCGAACCTCACCACCATGCTGCTCATCCCCGCCATCGATCTCAAGGACGGCCACTGCGTTCGCCTCAAGCAAGGCGACATGGACCAATCCACCACCTTTGGCGAAGACCCCGCCGCCATGGCCCGCAAATGGGTGGGGCAGGGCGCGCGCCGACTGCACCTGGTGGACCTGAACGGCGCCTTTGCAGGCGTGCCCAAGAACTACGCCGCCATCAAATCCATCCTCAAAGAGGTGGGCGACGAGATCCCGGTGCAGCTGGGCGGCGGTATCCGTGACCTTGACACCATCGAGAAATACATCGACGGCGGTCTGCGCTACGTGATCATTGGCACGGCAGCGGTCAAGAACCCCGGCTTCCTCAAAGATGCCTGCAGCGCCTTTGGCGGCCACATCATCGTGGGCCTGGACGCCAAGGACGGCAAGGTGGCCACCGACGGCTGGAGCAAGCTCACCGGCCACGAGGTGGTGGACCTGGCCAAGAAGTTCGAGGACTGGGGCGTCGAATCCATCATCTACACCGACATCGGCCGCGACGGCATGCTCTCGGGCATCAACATCGACGCCACGGTGAAACTGGCGCAGGCGCTTTCCATTCCGGTGATCGCCTCGGGTGGCCTGTCGAACATGGCCGACATCGAGCAGCTGTGCGCCGTGGAGCACGAAGGCGTCGAAGGCGTGATCTGCGGCCGGGCCATCTACAGCGGCGACCTCGACTTCGCCGCTGCCCAGGCGCGTGCCGACGTGCTGGGCCATGCGGCCTGACCCTGCGGTTGCCAAAAACTCCCTGGAGACATTGCAGGGCCAGCCCTCCATCCGCCTGAGCACCGCCCAGGGCGACACCGCACTGGTGGCCCTGCATGGCGCCCAGGTGCTGTCGTGGGTGGCCGGTGGGCGAGAGCGCCTTTACCTGAGCCCGCAGGCCATATTCGACGGCCAGTCGGCCATTCGCGGCGGCATTCCGCTGTGCTTTCCCCAGTTCAACCAGCGCGGGCCGCTGCCCAAGCATGGCTTTGCGCGCAATCTGGCGTGGGCGGCGCAGGCGCCCTTGTCGGACACCGAACAAGACGCCACTGTGCTGCGCCTTCGACTGCACAGCAGTCCAACCACCCGGGCCATCTGGCCACACGACTTCAAGGCCCAGCTTGCGCTGACACTGGGCGAGGGGTTGCTGCGTGTTCAGCTGGATGTGTGCAACACCAGCAAAACTCTGTGGGAGTTCACCGCGGCATTGCACACCTATCTGGCGGTCGATGCGGTCGAAAGCACCCGTCTGGAGGGGCTGGAGGGGTGCGCACGATGGGATGCGGTGCGGGACCAGCATGGCCTCCAGTCTGGTGCGGTGACCATTGCCGGTGAGTACGACCGTGTTTTCCGTGCGCCAGTGCAGCCCATGCGGCTGCACGACGGCCCGCACAGCCTGCAGATCAGCCAGAGCCAGAGCCTGGGCAGCACCGTGGTGTGGAACCCCGGTGCCAGCCTGAGTTCGCGTTTGCCAGATCTGCCCGCCGACGGCTACCGATCCATGCTCTGCGTGGAGGCAGCACAGATCGATGAACTCGTGCCCTTGGCGCCAGCAGAGCGGTGGCAGGGCTGGCAAGAGCTCAGGGTGCTTTGAGAACAGAACCTATGGGCAACCAGGGAGCGCTTGCCCCTGGTTGATGGCTTCCACGGTCTCCAGCAAACGCGTCCAGTAGCTGGGCAGGGTGGCCCACGGATTGCCTGTGCCTGTGGCGTAGTCGAAAACGCGGTCGGTGGCATAGACCATGCCCGCATTCGCCAGTGGCGTGGCGGCGGTGGCCACAATGCCTTGCATGGCTTGGCATGTCATCACGTTGTGGGCCAGCATGGCCTGGGTGCTGTTGGGCCGCGAATACAGCCAATCTGCGGTCTGCCGTGGGTCGTAGCTGGCGTAGCCCGCTCCTGTGCCCTCAAAGGTGACGACTGCATCAACAACGCCAGCGTACCCTTCGGCGGGAACCGTGCCGGGGTTGCCCAGTATGCGCAGGCCCGGATCCCGGGACTGGATGTGGTCGTAAATCTCCCGGTAGAAACCGATCCTGGCGGGATCGGCGGCCATTTCGTCCAGAAAAATGCCGCTGATCAGGCTGCGCCCATAAAGGTCCAGGTAGCGGTCGATGTTGGCCTTGATGTCGGAGACGGAGCGCGCCCCCGTGCCATAGCGGGTGTAGACATAGCCCAGTAAACGTCCGCCTGCTCCGACAAAATCTTGTGCGGCTAGCAGGTATCGGGGTTCAGTGCTGTTGAAAATGCCGTTGGCGGGGTTGAGGATGGCGGTGACCTTCAGCCCGGGATGGGCGAGTGCGCTGGCGGTCATTCGGTCCCAGTCGGAGCCCCCTGTCGAGGGGTAAAAATACGCCGGAACCAGAATCTCCAGCGGGGCTGGCGGCTGGCGCACGTAAACGGTTTGCGATGAAGTGCCGGTGGCGCCCGAGAACGTGGCAGTGGCCGTGAACGTCTGCTTGCCTGGCGTCGAAGCGGTCAGTGTCGTGCTGGCCGTGCCGCCATGTGTCAAGGTACTGGCGGTGGCAAAGCTGCCTGCCGAGGCGAAGAAATTCACGGTCGTGCCATCGGGTGCCGATGCGCCATTCACGGTGACGCGAGCGCTCACGGCAATGGGGGTGTTGAGGCTGAAAACCTGATTGGCAGCGGCTGGGGCAGCAATGCTCACGCTGAGCGCAGGGGTGGGGGTTTCCGAGCCGCCGCCGCAGGCAGATAAAAATGTTACCAGGCAGAGCATGCCGGCCTGAACGCGGGGAGAAATTTGGTAAGGCATGGCGGCAGGCTCCGTGCAGGTTGGTGAGGGCAGCCTATTGAAGCATGAAGGTTTCGTATTCGAGCCGGTTGAACTGGCGTGTGAGCAATGCCAGGCCGGTGCACAGCGTGATCAGCATGGCCAGCGCGAAGCCATAGCCGTAGAGCGCAGCCCCGAAATACTGTGTGAATGCGGTCAGGACAATGTTCAGCAACACCGCCTGCACGCAAAGGATCAGCACAATGCGGCGCTGATCCAGATAGAAGAAGACGTTCAGGATGGCCATCAGACCCACCTGCAGGCCGGCGCCGACGACCTGCACCTGGAGCAGGGGCAGATACAGCTGGGAGATGCCCAGCGCGTTGAGCAGCGACGGGCCAGCGACGAGCGTCACAAGTACCGCAAGGGTCTGTATCTTGGCGATCTCGCCCAGGCCTTGCTGGGTTGAATACACCATTTCGTCGCGCATGGACTCGATGTATTCCAGCGATCCGCCGCTGCGCACAGCGTCGTAGAACTTGTCATAGAACTCGACGAAATCGGTCTCGATGCGGACCAGAAAAACGGCCATGCCGGGAATGATGGACAGGTAGGAAAGAAAGACCGGCAGGTCGTAGATCAGCGAGGCGCGCAGTCCACCGATGATGGCCTCCGAGGTGGGTGCAAAGTACCAGAACATGAACTTGTCCACCCAGATGCCTAAGTTGTAGAGAAAGCCTACGGCGATGAGGGAGGGATAGAGCATGCTGCGCTGCGCGAAGTCAAAAGCGATCAGGCGGCCTTGGGGATTGAATTCGCGCACGATGAGCAGCCACATGCCCATGAGCAGCACCAGGTTGCCCAGCACGAAGCCGCCGAGCAGTCCGGCCAGACCCCAGGGGCGCATGAGCAGGGAGGCAGCCACGATGATGACGTAGGCGCTGCCGAATAGCACCGTGATGGCTTTGTAGCGCTTCATGCCGGACAACAAGATGGTCAGTATCCAGACGCCGCACATCACCGTGAATCCCGCCAGCATCAACAGGCGGTACACCAGCGCTTGTCCTGGCAGCAGCAAAAAAAGCGCAAGCGTGCCGAGCACGCTTGCGACAGCCACCACCACCAGCAGCAGTCCGTGCAGGTTGGGCAGGATGAGGTCCTTGCGTTTTTCAAACAGTCGGTCAGAGACGAAACGTGTAAACGCCAGTTGCACGAACCCCGTGAGGATCAGGCTGCCGGCCACGAGGTAGGTCACCGAGGTCTGGAACTGCGTAACCAGATAGGACGGCACCACCACGCTGGCGCTGAAAATGCCCACCAGCAGGATGCCGACGATGGAGAAAACCCACGGCCCGGAGCCGATCACGCCCGCATAGGCGTAAGCCTCGATGAGCCCCACCAGCGTGTTTTTGCGCAGTAGGCGGCGCAGTTCGAAACCAATGCCTGCCATCAGACGGGCTCTTTCTGGCCCTGGAGGGCTTTGTCGTACACGCTGCGATAACGGTCGAACATCATGGTGTCGGTGTAGTAACGTTCCACGCGGGCCATGGCGGCGGCGCTGGCGCTGTTCCAGGCGGTGGTGTCCGACAGCAGCGCGATGGAGGCGTCGGCCAGGGCCTGCGGATCTGCGATAGGGACCACGGCACCACTGTTGCCGAGTGCACGGTCGTCATCGCCCAGCCCTTCGATCAGTTGGCGGCAGGAACCCACGTCGGTGGAGACCGTTGGCACACCGGCTGCGTAGCCCTCCAGAATCACCAGGGGCAATGCTTCGCTGATGGATGAAAGCACCACCAGGCCGATTTGGGGCATGAGGTTTTCCACGCGCTGAAATCCCAGAAATTTCACATGCTCCTGCAGGCCCAGGCTTTGGACCAGGTTCTGACATTCCTGTGCATACTGCGGGTCTTCTTCGGCGGGGCCTGCGATCCAGCCCTCGGCGGCGGGCATCTGGTTGACCACGCGGCGCATGGCGCGAATAAAGGTCTTGATGTCCTTGATGGGCACCACGCGGCCGATCAGGCACAGCACGGGCGGGGGCGTCGCGGGGCGCAATTGGCGCAGCGGTGCAAAGCGGGCAAGGTTGATTCCGTTGGGGATGTTGAAGGTGCGCGAAGCCTCGGCACCATCATGGATCTGGCGCAGGCGGTTGGTTTCGTACAGCGCAATGATGGGGTCGGCGGCGTCATAGCAGTAGCGCCCCATCCACTCAAAGAAGCGTATCCACATCTGCCGGAAGTAGGACAACTCTGTCGGGTCGCGCTGGAATACGTTGCGGTTGTCCCGGATCCATTCACTTTTGAGCAGATCGATCTGGCGCTCTTTGGTGTAGATGCCATGCTCCGACAGTGCCATGGGCAGTCCGCGGGCCTCGTGCAGCAGCGCGCCCAGAAAGCCTGCATAACCTGTCGAGGCGCTGTGCAAAACGCGGACCGGCAGCAGCTGCTGCGCCACTTTTGCCAGCATCCACAGGGGCTGAAACATGATGCGCACGGTCCAGAAATAGTCTACGAACGATGGATCGGTGCAATAGCGCCGGTAGGTGTCGCACATCAGTTCCCATGAACGCTCGCTGTAAAGAAAATCGTCGATTTGCAGCTTCCCGCCCGGCATCATTTCGCGGGTGAGGCTGCGCAGCGTTTTCAAGGTCTGGGCAGTGTCGGCCTCGCCGTGGCGCAGGCATTCCACCAGGGAAGTCGCCATGGCAAACGCGAACTCGTTTCCGCGCCGCGCGACGGGCAGTCCTCGCGCAGAAAGATCGTCGTAGAGGAAGTGCTCCTCGAAGTGCACCACATTGGCAGGCAGTTCGTATTTGAAGCCGTTGTAGTCAGAGCGGCGGCTTCCAAGAAAAACGATGGCGTAGCGGTACTCGGGGTAGGCTCGGACAATCTGATTGATCCAGCTGGAAACGCCGCCGCTGACATAGGGGAAGGTTCCCTCCAGGAGCAGTGCAATGTCTGCCTCCCGGGCCTTGGGGTGTGGGGTGCCGGACGTCATCGCGCGCTCCAGTAGTCGATGACAGGGCGCAGCCGTGGCAGTGCGCTCCACTGGTCCAGCCGCTGCATGATTTCACGTGTGCGGGCGAAGTCCCGCTGCTCAAAACTCAGCTCGGCCTGGTAGGGTAATACGCGCGTAGCGGGCAGTCCCAGCGAATGCGCCTTTTCGTAGGCTTCTGCGGCTTCTTCCAGGCGTCCGAGAGCGTGCAAAAGCAGGCCTCGGCGCAGACAAAGTTGGGCGTTGTCGGGCTGGAGCGCCAATGCAATTTCGCAATAGCGCAGAGATTCCTGGCTGACGTATTCACGCAGGTCCCCCTGGGCCAGGCCTTGGTAGATGAATTCCCAGTAGAGGTCGGACAGGTTTTGTGCGGCTTTCAGGGTCAGCGGCCCCGGGTGTTCCTGTCCCTCGGTGGCCAGTGCAACCCGCCAAGCCTGGAGTTCATGGTCTACCGATCGGCTGATGCGTTGCTCCAGTGTGTCCAGCATGCCGTAGGCCAGCAGACGCAGGTCTTCGCTGGTGTCGTTCAAAACATTGCGCAACAAGGGAGATGCCACCCGGCCCGAAACGTGCTGCAAGGACACCATGGCACGCATGCGGGAGTCCATGGGGACCTCCGTGTTGCCCAGAAACGACCGTAGCCCTGTCTGGCGGAACCCCCCTTTGACGCGCTGATGTTGATCGAATTCAGGCAGTTGCAGCGAGTCAAAATGGCTGTGCGTGGCGGGGGAACGGTAGTAACGCAGTACCAGTAATCCCGCAAAGACGCCCAGGAAACCCGCAATCGGCACGGTGTAGCTGCACAGCGCTAAAAACGCGAGGATGGGCGTTCGTGGGCGCGCCTGCTCTCCGCGCAGGAGCGGCAGAATCAACAGGGCCAGCAATGTGCTGGCAATGGCATGGGCAATCAGATAGCTGATCAGGGCAGCGTCAGAATGGCTGTTAAACAGCACGGGGCCGCTCCAGGCGGCCAGTTCCATCAACACGGCCGACAGGCCGAGTTTGGTGCTAAGCATGCGCGATTCCGTGCAGGCGCTGCAACGTGGCCAGAGGCGGAGTAGTGCCCAGTGGCAGCTGGTGCGGGAAAACGCCGGCGTCGGCGAGTGAAATGCCCTCCTTCTGGTGGATCCAGCGCTCCAGCCGGGCCAGAAAGCCCTCTGCAGTGGACGCATCGCCCAGTGGCATCAGCACGGCCAGCACCTGGCGGCCGGGGCCTTGAATCAGCCAGGTTTCATCCATCAGCCGCCGCTGGCGCAACAGTTGTTGCGGCATGTCGCGCTCAACGGCAGAGGGGGTGAACTCCAGTGCCACGATGATGCTGGGCACGCCAGCTTTTTGGTGCATGCGCCACAGGCGATGCGTCTCAAATGCAAACTCTGATGGGCATGCGGGGAGAGCCTGCTGCAGTGGCTGGGCCAGTGCCTGGGTGGACAGTCCGTCGGTGTAGTAGCCCAGCAGCAGGTTGATGGTCTGCAGGTTCTCTTCTTGTACCGAGAAAAATGGCATCTCATCGACCAGCAATATGCCGTAGATATCGCCGCCCAAGTCTAGCAAGGGGGCTGCTACAAGATAGCGGCTGGTTTGTTGCTCCGCAGTCACTTGGGCAACGTGGCAGAGTTTTCCCGTCTCCAGGGCCTGGCGTACCAGCGGGTCTTCACCGTGCAGGGCGATGGGAGATCCGATGCGGGCCAGGGGTTCGGCTGCAAGTTGCTGGTTTTCCAAGTGATACAGCGCCGCAGCACTGATTTGGCAATATTGCGCCAGAAGGCGTAGCAGGGTTTGTGCGTCGGCTTGCATGCTGCCCAGCCCGCGCAGGGTTTTGAGTGCGTCGCGCATCGACATGGGGCGCCCTATCAGCTCCTGTTCCAGCCGGTCATGGGACAGTCGCAGCACGTAATACTGGCGAATCAGGTGCTCCATGCGCTGGTTCAAGTAATGCTGCACTGTCTCAGCGCGCCGGGTTCGGGCCCTCCACAGGCTGGAGAACTCGCCCACCAGCATCACGATGATCAGGCCGCCCAGAAAAAAAACTTGGGGAAACTGGTCGAAATGCCCACGGTTCAAGGCCAGCCAGCTCGCCAGCAGCACACCGGCCGCGCTCAGCCCGGCCAATGGACCATAACGCAGCGCCACAAGTACCGGTGCAAGCCATGTCCAATGGAATTCCGAATGAATCCACAAAGGGTCTTGCGGGTTGACAAGCAAGCCAATGGCCAGGGCGACCAGCGGAATCAGCAAGATTTCGAGCAGCACAACCCATGGAGCAACGCCGGTAGCCGTCAGCTTGCCCAGTGGGGACCCCGTGTAGCCTACGTTGTTGGGCGTTCTGGGCAGGTGCTGGGGTTCCGGGGCATTGGGTTGATCCCTGGTGGTCGCAGTGGGCATGGCAAGGGAGCGATTCTTCAGCGCGCGCCGGCAAGTCCGGATTGAAGCAACTCACGAATGAGCTTCTGCCCCACGGCGGACAGGGCTTCCCGGCTCCAGCCGCTCTTGCCGCCCGCACCGCTCCAGAGCGTGTCGCCCGTACCTACGTCAATGATTTGCAGGGTGATGCCAGCAGCCGGCTCCCCATCCACGCCCACTTTGTAGCGCCATTCATCCACAGCACCGACGACGGCGTAACGCACCTTCTGTTCGCGGGCCCAGGCCAGTGCTTCCTCCAGCCGTCGCGGCGAACCCGCGTCGAACAGAGCTTCTTGCTGCGTGTTGCCCTGGTAGCGCTTGACCCGGCCCACGCCCTGGGCGTGCAGCAGGGCCTCGGCAATGGCCTCGGCGCGGTTGCCCGCCAAGGGTGTCTCGGTGTGGTTGGCAAAGGGGAGCACCGCCCAGGTGGCGGCGCTCTCCAGCGCGGGTGGCTTGCCGCGATCAACCGTAGAGCAAGCCGCCAGCAGGGCCAGCAATGCGGTGCAGGCCAGGGTTTTTAGTCGGGGCAAGGGGCGGGATGTGTGGCGCATGGTGATGTACCTTGAAGGGGGGGGGTCAGTAATGGTTGCGGTAGATCAGCTGAATTTCGCGGGTCAGGCCGGGTGACTGCGCTCCGGACTTGCCCACGCTCCAGAGCAGGCTCAGGTGGTCGGTGCCCAGCACGCTGCCAGCCAACCCCAGACGCACGCTGTAGCCAGGGCCTTGCTGGCTATGCCATGTGCGTGCAATAGCCGCAAAGGGGCGCATCGCCCGCGTGTAATCACGTTCAAAGCGCATGTTGGTGGTCAGCTGTACGCCATAAAAGTTGAAATTGTCGGGCAGGAAGTAGCCTGCCCCCGCCGGCAGGGCCTGTGGCGGCAGGTAGCGAATGTACGCAAGGTCTGCGCCGGCCAGCCCCGCCGGATCGTTGCGGCGGTAGGCATGGCTTGACCAGAACGCGCCAACGCCCACCGTGGGGGCATCCAGCCGGTAGGTATGGGTGTAGCTGAGGGAGGTGTTACGGCCGCTGCCGAGGTGGCCGCCAGTCTGCAGCTGGTACTTGTCGCGCCAGTGCTCGATAACGAACTGGTCGAGCCTTGTGGGCTGGTAGCGCAGGCTGGCACCCAGGCGGTTTTTCATGCCACCCATGCGCAAAACGAGGCTTTCCTGGGTCGGCAACTGTGTACCCAGGTCCAGTCGCAACGCCAGCCGGTCATCCAGGCGCAGTTCCTGTTCGAGCTGCAAGGGGGTGTAGCCGGTCAGGCTTTCTCGTCGGGCGAGGCGCACCAGGGTGCTTCCGTTGTTGTGCAGCCAGCGCAACTCTGCCTGCAGCGCATTCTCTGGCGAGGGGTTGTAGACGGTTTGGGGGGCAGGGGCGCGCCGGTCAATATTCTGGAGCTTGAGGTCCAGGAAAAGCCGGGGATTGAGTGCCAGATGCCATTGCGCACTGGTTTCGCGTTCGTTGACACCGTCGAGTTGCCGTGAGGCCGCCTCGGCGCCGGCATGGTCGCTGAACGCCAGCAGGTTCTCTGTCAGCTGCAGGTGGATGGACGAGTCGTCGGGCTGGTCGCCCTGGGTTTCGAAGGCAGCGGTCTGCGCCCGCCGGACGTCGCCCACGGTTGTCGCTGCATTGATGCGGTCATAGCGGGGCAGGCGCTCGTCAAAGGTTTCCAGCAACTGCCCTGTTGCGGCCTTGTCCTTTTCGGCCAGCGCCAAGGTGATATCGGCCCACAAGGGACGGTTGGCGCGCAGGCTGTGGCTGCGCGCATATTGATGCCACAGGAAGCCGCGCTCCGCTGTGTATTCGCCCGCATCCTGCAGCCAGCCGATGGCCGTTTCAGCGGCTGCATTGGAAAGCCCGCCGCGTGCATCGCGATCCAGTCGCAGCAGTTCGCGCAGCGTTTGCAGTCCCGCATCGCCCGGGCGCTGCATGAGTTGCAGGCGCGCGCGGGCCAGGCGCCGCACTTCATCCAGTCCTTCTTCGGTGAGCCAGCGCGCGCGGGCCTGTGCGTGGTCAAGCTGGTGGCCGGGTTCACTCTGGCGGGCCTTTTGCCACTCGGCGGACAGCAAGTGCCTGCGCAGTCGCCAGGCGCGATCGGGATGCTGGTTCTGCTCCAGGATATCGGCGTAGTTCATGAGCCACAGCAGGTCGGTCTGGTGCGATGCAAGCCTTGGCTGAAGGTATCGTTGCAGCGCCACTGTGGGCCGCGAGAGGGCCTGGTGGGCAGAAGCAAGGGCGTCGTGCACCTCCTCGTCCTGGCTCCATTCAGGCTCGTGCCGGGCCAGCTGATCGCGCAAGGCGACGGTGTCGTTGCTGTCGATGAACAGCCACAACAGTGCCTGGCGCATGGCGGACGATTGGGGCGCCGCCCTCAGCCCCGCCTCATAGTACTGGCGAGCCTGTTGGTGCTGACCTGTGTTCTGGTAATAGGTGCCGACCAGTCTCAGGAACTCGGGCTCCTTGCGCAGGCGCGTCAGCGCGCGGCGGCTGGCCTGCGGTGATGGGTCGAGTTGGCCCACCAGGCGCCTGGCGTCGGCCCATTGGTTGCGATTGACATACAGCGTGAGGGCCAGCACCAGGTGGCGTGGCTCGTCGTAGCGATCCCATGCCAGGGTGGCGATGGCAGCGGCTTCCAGCGGATGTTCAGTCTGAAGGATGCGGATCAGGGCGTCAAAATCTCCGATGTCCGCATCCTCCGTGTCCAGCAGCTTCCGGTAGGCCAGCGTTGCCAGGGTGTCCTTTTGCTGTGTGTCCGCGAGCTGAGCGGTGAGGCGCCAGAAGGCTGGTGCATTTTCGGTTTGGGGGGTGACCTTGCTCTGGGCGGCATCGAGCCACGCAAGACCTTGCTGGCCCTGTCCACGCAGCAGCGCCAGGACGGCCGCACGCATGGCCAGTTCCGGGGTGATACGGGCGGGATCCTGGAAAAGCCGTTGCCAGCTTGCGAGGGCGGTTTCAAGGTCGCCGGCCCGCTGGGCCAGGCCTGCCAGCATTTCGAGTGTGCGGGGCGTTGGCGCCTGCTGGCGCAGGTAATCAATGGCGGGCTGGGGTGTGCCAACGCGCTCGTATGCGGCTACGAGCTCCATCATCAAGGTTTCTTTTCCAGGCTTGCGCCTGAGTTCAAAGTGCAGGGCCTCAAGGAGTGCGGCATCGTCAAACTGGCCTGGTGCCAAGCGCAAAACAGCCTGCCAGGCCGCATCTTTCTGGGTGCGCCGCGCCAGCACGAGCCAGTGTTCCAGCGCCACTTCGAGGCGCAGAGTCCATTCCGAGACCTGGGCCATGCGTTCACGCCAGACCATGTTGTGGGGGGCCTGCTGCACGGCTGCCCGCGCTACCAGCCACGCGTCCTCCAGATTCCTGTTTTCCAGAAATACGCTGTATCCCAGGGTGTAGGTTTTGTCGTCAAACGGCAGGCCGGGGCCGGCCTTCGTGTCGGCCATCTGTTTCTGGTTGGTGCGAACGAAGTGCGCGCTGCCCTCGACATATGGACTTGAAGGAGTGCGCAGTAGCGCCGGGTCCAGGAGATAGGCGCGGTCTTCGTAGCGCGGCGAAGGTGCCGGGTTGGCGTTCCGAGCCATGGTGGGCTGCAGTGCGAGCGGCATGGATTGCACGGCCTCGGCCACATTCTGTTGCTGCCATTGCAGCATAAGCGCCAGGCGCAGGAGTTGTTTGATGTAACGCTCGGCGATGTCCGGCCGTCCGGCCGCACGCGCCAGCTGCACCACCACGCGCAGGGTTTCGGGGTCGTCATGGAGGTCGCCCAGCTCGCGCTCCGCCAGCTCCAGGGCTGCCTCGGCCCTCCCGCTGGATTGCATCGCTGCCACCGCCGACAGGTAATAGTTTTTGGCACTTTGGGCATCGGGCGCCGACCGACGGGCCAGTATGTAAAGCTCGGCGCAGAGCTGATAGTTCGAGGTTGCGAGGGCTTCGCGTGCGGCGCTTTCGTAAATTGCTGCCGCCTTGCCTGGCTGCTTTTCGCGCAAAGCCAGCGCTCTCAGCAGTGTGATGCCTTCGGCGCGCGCTCCCAGCAAGAAGGCTTGTCGTATCAGTTGCTGATGCTGTGCCAGGGGCCATTCTTCCTGCAGCAGCGCGGTGAGTTGTTGTGTCAGATCCTTGTGCAAGGCGCCACGTGCGGCCTTGTCCTGAGGGGGCGTTTTCTGGTACCTGTTGAACGTGGCTTCCCAGAGGGTCAATACGGCCTCGCGGTGAAGCCGTTGATTGTCGGAGGCGGTGGCGGGTTGCAATGTTTTGCGCACCTGCTCCACTTCGCCTTGCGCCGCCTGGCGCTGGGCCAGCAGCAGCCGCAACTGCGGATTGTCCGGATCACTTCGCAGCAGGTTGTTCAGGTAGGTGGTGGACAAGGCAGAGTCATCCTGGGCACTGGCCAGGCGCCGCTCCAGGTCTTGGCGCGGATACAGCAGCCACAGCGCGGCACAAACCATACCGGCCAGCAGGATCGTCAGCCAGTGCGGTGCGAGAACGGGGCGTTCAACGGCCGGGGCAGAGGATCTGGATATGCGCGGAAGCATGGGTCAGCTGGAAGGTCTGGATATCGACTCGTGCGGGAGCGGTCGTGCGAGCGGGCGAAAGCGTCCGTCCGTTGGCTCGGACCTGGCATCTGCTGGATGCCATGGCCACGCCGAATTGCAACGGCACATGCCCCTTGAGTGTGAACTCGGTGCGTGTGCCGTCGGTGCTGCTGCGCCAGTCCTGAACACGAGCATTGGCTTCGTGCAGGTAGGTCTGGGGCAGGGCGGTGGCTGCGTCTTGCGTCTTGAACCAGGCTTGGCCGCCGGCCAGGTGCAGGTAGGTGCCCTCCACGCCCGCGTGGTAGCCAGCCACGTTCTGGCTTTCCGCCAGAGCAGGGGCACCCCATTGGGGGGGCAGCCGCAGGGTGCGCAGCTCGCCCGTGCCGCGCACGCGCCAGCCTTTCCCGTCGCGCGCGATCGTGTAGCCGTAAAAATCCTGCACCTTGCGGATGTATTCCGAGGTGAACACCGGGTGAAGCGGCTGCGACAGAGCCCAGCGATAGACCTTGTGCAGCGCATTCAGACCCGCCCGCTTGCTGGCGGAGTAGGTGTGGTAGTAAATATCGACAGCCTTGATGCGCCGGGGCTTGTCTGTCATCTCAAAGGTTTCAATGGCGCGCTCAAAACCGTAAAAAGGCCCCTGCCAGAGGTTGGTGTAGATGTTCTCGTTGGTGATGGGGGCAAAGACCTGCAGGTATCCGCCCTTGTGAATGCCAGGGCTGCGCACCGCTGTGAGAGAGGGGTGGCTGCGAGAAATGAAGGTGTCGCCGCCGTTCATATTCAGTAGCCCGGCGCGCTCGGCAACAGCCAGTGCTTCGGCGCTGGGGGCCGTGTCGCCCGTCCACAGCATGATGCGCACCGGCTTGCCCGCTGGCGCGAGGCGCTGGCGAATGTAATCCGACGAGCCCACGATTTCACGCTCCAGGTTGAAGGTGTAGCCGGGCAGATCGAGGTGGTAGTCTTTCTGGGTTTCTTCCAGAAAGATGCCATGCTTGTTGCTCTGATCCCACAGGAACGGGTGAGAGAAACTGTGGGTGGCGATTTCGATGTGCGGCAGCCGAAACATGCGCTGGGCGATCTCTTCGAGTTGCGCGCTTTTCTCTGGAAAAAGACCATGCGGTGCCACTTCGGCCTCAATGACCGACATGGTCTGGGGAATGCGGTATTTCTCGAACACTTCCTTGAGTAAAACCTCGGCGGCAAACGGGCTGCCAGCCATTTCGGCCCGTGAGGGAAAGCCGTCGCCATCCACATGCACCATCAGCAGGCGTCGGCCAGTTTCGGTCGTGACGTCTGGCACGGGTAGGGGCTCCAGGCGCAATGACTGGGTCAGAAAAGCAAAGGGATCTATTACCCAGCGTTGCTGCTCCGTACCGGGCAGTTCGGCCACGAGAAAAGGGTTGAGTGCAAAGCCTCCCCAGGGCATGAGTGCGCCACCGACAAAAACTTGGCCGCGCGCGTCCTGCAACTCCACCAGGGGTGTGGCCCCTGCGCCCATGTGTCCCGTCAGTTGCACGGGGGAGTAGTCGCGGCTGGGTGCTGGCGTGGGGGTTTCGAAACCCATCATGGGGTGCTCACGCACGGTGCGTAGTGCACCTAGCGATTCCACGTTCGCTGCCTGAATGCCCATTTGTGCGGTCCAGTCGCGGTCGGGCTGATAACCAAAGTCGTCCATGACGGTCAGGGGCATGCCCTCGGCAACCCGCGCCAACAGCCAGCGGCTCAGCGCCTTGCTTTTTTGCGAGGGAACGTAGCCTGAAAACCAGGTGGCAATGCCTGCGTAGCGGTCTCGGTACACACCTTCGGGCAGCGGTTCGCGCGTGTCGACATAGTCCACGGCATATCCCATGTGGTTCAGCGGCATCTGCAGGAACCTGTGCGCGTTGGTGTAGTTCAGGGTAACCGCCTCGGCACCGTTGTAGACCACCAGAATGCGCCTGGGCACCACCTCGATGCTGCCCACGCCCAACGTGTGCAGCTGGCTGTCGGTGACCCAGGGGATGAACCCGTGGGCTGCGATGCGCTGCGCCGTCTCGCGTGCTGTGGCGCGGTCGTGCGGCGGTGCATAGTCAATGGCCAGAACGGGCAGTCGGTCGCGCTCCTGAATGGTGCGCAACTGGTTCAGGATCCATGCACTGTCCTCGGTCTTGACTTCCTCGTAACGTTGGGTGCCAGCGTTCCAGCCCCGGTACAGCGATTCGGCCGCCACCATTTCAATTTTGTCCCGCACACGCGGGACGATCTCAAAACCCCGGTTGAGGATCAGGCGGATACCGGGAAATCTGCGGTGCAGGGTTTCAATAACCCGTACCAGGCCTTCTTGCTGGGCTGTTTCGTCAAACTTTTCCGCCAGGCGGTAGGAGTCGAGGGTGTCCAGGAAAAAACCTTTGTAGCCCCGTTCCCACAAAGGCCCTACCACGCGGGTTGCAAAAAAATCGGGCCAAGCCTCGGGCGTCTGGTCAAGAACATCCGAGTTCCATTGGCCATTGCGGGCCATCTTCCATGATGGCGGGATGTTTGCGTAGTAGGCCCGCGAGGGGTGGGCCTCTGCGACCGATACGTAGGCATAAAGTGTGCTGCCGCTGGCCTGGTATCGCACGGGATCATGGCCGTGGTCAGGCTCGACCACGACAATATCGAAGGTTCTGAATTCTTCCAGTGGGATGGTGCGACCGTAATACAACGCCACGGCGGGCGCCGCCGCCTGCGCCGCCTGCGGCATCATCAGCAGGCAGGCCAGCAGGCCGTAAACAAGCCAGTGCAACCGGCTCGACGCGAAAACCATTGGAAGAGTGAGCATGGCGGTAGAACGGGTGTGCCTGGGCTGCGGAACTGAATGGGTTGTGGCCTGTGGCCGCAGTCTTGAATGGAATCTCTTGCCGGCAGCGGCCACCAGGCGCATCCTTCGCAACGCGAAAAGGTATCCGAACGTGAGCGCAAATTCTAAGAGTGAAAGAATTGGATCAATATATCGAAATACGTTTGGTCATAGATAATATTTTTTGCAAGAGAGATCTGTAACTGAGGGCTGGAGTTTTCCGTCCCCGGCGTGAAGGAGTAATAACTTGATTCTTGTCACAGGCGGAGCCGGCTTCATCGGTTCGCACACCTGCGTGGCGCTGGCCCAGGCCGGTATTCCCCATCTGATTCTGGACAACTTTGGCAACAGCCGCCGCTCGGTGCTGGAGCGGCTTGGGCGCATCACGGGCGTGCAGCCTCTTTTTGTCGAGGGTGATGTGCGCGATGCAGATTTGCTGGCGCGGGTGTTCGCGCAGCACCCCATTGACGGCGTGATCCACTTTGCCGCGCTCAAGGCCGTGGGCGAGTCGGTGCGCGAGCCGTTGCGTTATTACGACAACAATGTGGCGGGTACGGTGGCATTGCTGCGTGCGATGCAGGTGGCGGGTGTGCGCACGCTGGTGTTTTCTTCGTCGGCCACGGTGTATGGCGAGCCTGCCACCGTGCCGATTCGCGAGGACTTCCCGCTGTCTGCCACCAACCCCTACGGCTGGACCAAGC
This sequence comes from Acidovorax sp. BoFeN1, assembly GCF_003345135.1. NCBI lineage: Bacteria > Pseudomonadati > Pseudomonadota > Betaproteobacteria > Burkholderiales > Comamonadaceae > Acidovorax > Acidovorax sp. BoFeN1. Next base: position 21,536 of record NZ_QOZT01000005.1, on the reverse strand, counting down.
TCATGATGGAGCAGGTGCTGGCCGATGTGGATGCGGCTGAGCCGGGGCAGTGGCGCATTGCGCGGTTGCGCTATTTCAACCCCGTGGGCGCACACGAGAGCGGGCTCATTGGCGAGGACCCTCAGGGTGAGCCGGGCAACCTGCTTCCCTATGTGGCGCAGGTGGCGGCGGGGCAGCGCGCCGCCTTGAGCGTCTATGGCAACGACTACCCCACGCCCGACGGCACTGGCGTGCGCGACTACATCCATGTGTGCGACCTGGCCGATGGCCATGTGGCCGCGTTGCGTTATCTCAACAAGCACCCGGGTCTGCTGACGGTGAACCTGGGCACGGGACGGCCGGTTTCGGTGCTGGAGATGGTGCGGGCCTTCGAGCAGGCCAGTGGCCGTGCTGTGCCCTACCAGCTGGTGGCCCGCCGCCCGGGCGACGTGGCCCAGTGCTGGGCCGATCCCGCCCTGGCGCAACAGTTGCTGGGCTGGCGCGCGCAGCACGGTGTGGAGCGCATGTGCCAGGACGCATGGCGCTGGCAGGACGGCGAGGCGCGCAAGCTGGGATGATGCTCTTTTATTGATAGCTTGGTGCGCTTGTGCAATATGGTTTTCATTCGTAAGTAATGCTGAAAACCATTGATGGCAAGCGCTATAAGCTCATATTTGAATAGCAAAAGAGAGCCTTCTCCTGCCGCTGGGGCGTCCGCATGGTATCTTGCGGGCCTTGTTCTCAACAGCCACACACCCTGCGCATGCTTGCCAAACGCATCATCCCCTGCCTTGACGTCACCGGCGGTCGGGTCGTCAAAGGCGTCAATTTTGTTGAATTGCGCGACGCGGGCGACCCGGTCGAAATTGCCGCACGCTACAACGCGCAGGGCGCCGACGAGCTCACGTTTCTGGACATCACCGCCACCAGTGACGGGCGCGACCTGATCCTGCACATCATCGAGGCCGTGGCCAGCCAGGTGTTCATTCCGCTCACCGTGGGTGGCGGTGTGCGCACCGTGGAAGACGTGCGCCGCCTGCTCAATGCGGGGGCCGACAAGACCAGCTTCAACTCGGCAGCCATTGCCAACCCCGATGTGATCAGCGCTGCATCCGCCAAATACGGAGCCCAGTGCATCGTGGTGGCCATCGATGCCAAACGCCGCTCCGAAGAGGATGCGCGGCGCACAGGGGCCGATGGCCGGGCCGTGGGCCCCGGCTGGGATGTGTACAGCCATGGCGGGCGCAAGAACACCGGCCTCGATGCCGTGGCATGGGCGACCGAGATGGCGCGCCGTGGCGCGGGCGAAATTTTGTTGACCAGCATGGACCGCGATGGCACCAAGGCGGGCTTCGACCTGGCCCTCACGCGCGCCGTGAGTGACGCCGTGAGCGTGCCCGTGATCGCCTCGGGCGGCGTGGGCAACCTCGACCATCTGGCCGACGGCATCCAGATCGGCGGCGCCGATGCCGTGCTGGCCGCCAGCATCTTTCACTACGGCGAGTTCACGGTGGGGCAGGCCAAGCAGCACATGGCCGAGCGCGGAATTCCGGTGCGGTTGTAACCGTCAATTGCTCATTATTCGATAGCTATTGGCGCTTTATGCGTAAGCGCTGGAGCGGTAAAAGGCTTCAAATGTCCAGGGCGGGGCCCTGCGCCGCCACCCAAATCACCGAGAATCCCTCCATGAACTGGCTTAACGAAGTGAAATGGGATGCGCAGGGCCTGGTGCCCGTGATTGCGCAAGAGCAGGGCACGGGCGACGTGCTGATGTTTGCGTGGATGAACCGCGAGGCGCTGCAAAAAACGGCAGACCTGGGCCGCGCCGTGTATTTCAGCCGCTCACGCAAAAAGCTGTGGTTCAAGGGCGAGGAATCGGGCCATGTGCAGACGGTGCACGAGATTCGCCTCGATTGCGACAACGACGTGGTGCTCCTCAAGGTCACGCAGCTGGGCCACGAGCCCGGCATTGCCTGCCACACGGGCCGGCACAGCTGTTTTTTCAGCGTGCTCAAGGACGGCGCCTGGCAGGCGGTCGACCCGGTCTTGAAAGACCCCGAATCCATCTACAAATAAGACCATGAGTTCCAACGATTCCCAGGCACCATCCTCGCAGGATGCATTGGCGCGCCTTGCCGCCGTCATTGAAAGCCGCAAGCCCGCGCACGGAGGTGACCCCGACAAGAGCTATGTGGCGCGCCTGCTGCACAAGGGGCCCGATGCCTTCCTCAAGAAGATCGGCGAAGAAGCCACCGAGGTCGTCATGGCCGCCAAGGATGTGGACCATGGGGCCGACAAGGCCAAAATTGTGTACGAGGTGGCCGACCTGTGGTTTCACACCATGATCGCGCTGGCCCACTATGGCCTCACGCCCGCCCAGGTGCTGGCCGAACTCGAACGCCGTGAAGGCACCAGCGGCATCGAGGAAAAAGCCTTGCGCAAGGCCGTTGCGCGTGCTGCCCAGGAAGAATCCCCATGAACGACATCATCGATGTGCAGACCAACGACGAAAAGGCCGAGGGCCTGAAAGCCTGGGGCTGGGTCAGCTATGTGCTGCACCTCATAGTGGCGGTGGGCGCGGTCATTCCGGGTGCGCAACCGGGCGCTGCGCTGCTCATCATCGCGCTGGTCATCGACCTGGTGAAGCAGGGCGAAGGCGCGGGCACCTGGCAGGCCAGCCACTTTTCGTGGCGCATCCGCACCGTGATCTGGGCAGGCGTGCTGTACATCATTACGGCGCCGCTGTGGCTGCTGTTCTTCTTCCCCGGCTGGGTGGCCTGGGGGCTGATCTCCATCTGGTTCCTGTACCGCATCGTGCGCGGCATGGTCACCATGAACAAGAGCCAGGCCATCGATGCCTGAGGGTGACACGCTGGCCCCCATCAACCTGGCGCTGCAGGGCGGCGGATCGCATGGCGCGCTGACTTGGGGCGTGCTGGATGCGCTGCTGGAAGACGGGCGCCTGTTGATTGACGGCATCAGCGGCACCAGCGCCGGGGCCATGAATGCTGTGGTGGTGGCGCATGGTTTTGCGCAGGCAGCGCAGCAGCACAAAAACCCGAAAGAAGCCCACGCCGCCGGCTGCGAGCTGGCACGCGCCGGGCTGACCCGGCTGTGGGAAGGCGTGGGAACGCTGGGCAGCCTGATGTGGGGCACGCCGCTGGCGGCCGCCCATCCGCTGCTGGGCATGATGAACCGGTGGTTCTCGCCCTACCAGACCAATCCACTGGACATCAATCCGCTGCGTCGGCTGTTGGAGCGGGAGGTGGATTTCGACCTGCTGTGTGCCGCCAAAGGCGCCTCGGGCCCCAAGGTCTTTGTGTGCGCCACCAATGTGCGCACCGGGCGCGGCGAAATATTCTCGGGCGCACGGCTCAGTGCCGATGCGGTAATGGCGTCGGCCTGCCTGCCGCTGCTGTTCAAGGCGGTGGAAATCGAGGGAGAGCGGTATTGGGATGGCGGCTATTCCGGCAATCCTGCGCTGCATCCGCTGCTCTATCAGACCGAAACCTCCGACATCCTGTTGGTGCAGATCAACCCCACCGAGCACCATGCGCTGCCCGACACGGCGCCCGAAATCATCGAGCGCATGAATGAGGTCACCTTCAATGCCAGCCTGCTGGCCGAATTGCGCGCCATCGAGTTTGTTCGGCGCCTGCTGGCCGAGGGCAAGCTGGACGCGCGCCGCTACAAGAACGTGCGCATGCACCGCATTGACGGCGGCGCGGCGCTGGCCCCCTTTGGTGCGGACAGCAAGTCGCGCGCGGACATGTCCTTTGTGCGCAAGCTGTTCGAGCTGGGGCGCGCGGCGGGCCTGGACTGGCTCAAAGCGCACCACCAGGACGTTGGTGTGCGACCCACCCTTAACATCGCCGACAATGTGTAGCTGTCAGTGCACCATTGCGCGCTGAGCAAGCCTTTTTTTACCATGCACGATCCGAACTGCCTTTTCTGCAAAATCATCGCAGGCCAGATTCCTTCGAAGAAGGTCTATGAAGACGAGGAAATCTTCGCTTTCCATGACATCCACCCCTGGGCGCCTGTGCATTTTTTGATGGTGCCCAAGCTGCATATTCCCTCCATGGCCCAGGTGGCGCCCGAGCATGCAGGCCTGCTGGGCCGCATGATGGCCCTGGCGCCGCGCCTGGCGCTGGAGCAGGGCTGCAACCCTTATCCGGAGGGCGGCTATCGCATGGTGGTGAACACGGGGCTTGAAGGCGGGCAGGAAATCCACCATCTGCATATGCATGTGATCGGCGGTCCCCGTCCCTGGCTGAAGGGCTGAACGCGCTTGTCACTGGCGGCGGTGAAGGGACTTTGAACGCCTGTCACAGCCCCCGTCTAAAATGATTCCAATTCGTTAGGAGATATTCCATGGGCTCTTTTTCTATCTGGCACTGGCTGATCGTGCTGCTGATCGTCGTGATGGTGTTCGGCACCAAGAAACTCAAGAACATGGGTTCCGACCTGGGGGGCGCAGTCAAGGGCTTCAAGGACGGCATGAAGGACGGCTCCTCGCCCGACACCAACGCTGCCACTCCCCCTGCTGGTCAGGTGGCCAACCAGGCCGCCGCCGACAAGACCACCATCGATGTTGAAGCCAAGCAAAAGAGCTGAACTCGGGCGCTGGCGCTTCCATGATTGATATTGGCCTGTCCAAGATGGCGCTGATCGGCGTGGTGGCACTCATTGTCATCGGGCCCGAGAAGCTGCCCCGCGTTGCCCGCACGGTGGGCGCCTTGCTGGGCAAGGCGCAGCGCTATGTGGCGGATGTGAAGTCCGAGGTGAACCGGTCCATGGAGCTCGACGAGCTCAAGAAGATGAAGGACACGGTCGAAAACGCGGCGCGCGATGTGGAGCAATCCATCCAGACCAGCGCCAGCGAATTCGAAAAAGACTTGGCGCAGGCCACCGGCACTGCCTCTGGCGACCTGCAGGATTCATATGCCGTGGTGCCGGCCTACAGGCATCCGGGCAAGAACTGGCGCCTGAAAAAGGGCGCCATGCCCCAGTGGTACAAGGCGCGCAGCGGCGTGCGTACCAAGGCCCTGTCGGGCGCGGCGCGCGTTGCGCGCTACCGGCCACAGAAATTCCATTGATGCTGCGCCTTGCGGCGCAGCGGGGGCGTTGCTGACGCCCGCGAAACTCCAACATGTCCGAAACCACCCCCAAAGACGACGAACTGGCCGGCACAGAGCAGCCGTTTGTGCAGCACCTCATGGAGCTGCGCGACCGCCTGGTCAAGGCCATGATCGCCATCGGTGTGGCGGCTGCGCTGCTATTTTTCTTTCCCGGCCCGGGCGAGCTCTACGACTTTCTGGCGGCACCGCTGGTGGCGCATCTGCCCAAAGGGGCCACCCTGATCGCGACGTCGGTTATATCGCCGTTCATGGTGCCGCTGAAAATATTGCTCATGTCGGCGTTTTTGCTGGCCTTGCCCTTCGTGCTGTGGCAACTGTGGGCTTTTATCGCGCCTGGTCTCTATTCCCACGAGAAAAAACTGGTGTTGCCTCTGGTGGTGTCGAGCACCGTGCTCTTTTTCTTCGGGGTGGCTTTTTGCTATTTTTTCGTGTTTGGGCAGGTGTTCAGCTTCATTCAGGGCTTTGCACCCAAAAGCATCACGGCGGCACCAGACATCGAGGCTTACCTCAGCTTCGTGCTGACCATGTTCATGGCATTTGGTCTGTCGTTTGAGGTGCCGATTGCGGTGGTCGTGCTGGCCCGCATGAACATTGTGAGTGTGGAAAAGCTCAAGAATTTTCGGGGTTATTTCATCGTGATCGCCTTCGTCATCGCGGCGGTGGTCACACCCCCGGATGTGGTGTCCCAGCTGGCTTTGGCCATTCCGATGTGCCTGCTGTACGAAGTGGGTATCTGGGCAGCACAGATTTTCATCAAGCACACCAAGGCGCCCGAGGATACCGAGGAGGCAGCCTCGTCGTCCTGATCGCCACTGGATTGTTGCTGGCCGGTTTTTTCAACAAAAACAGCTTGTAGCGCTTGTCCATCAATCGCTGCAAGCTATTTTTTTAGGAGCGTTGCCGTGCGCGGGGCGGCGGCAACGCACGTATTGTTTTTTCCTGACGCTGAACCTGGCCGAACGCTGCCTGTCAACGCCTCACGGCACGCTGCGGCTTGGGACGAACGCCTGGGGTGAGCTGGATGTCCACCATGGCGTCGCCGCGTTGCAGGGCAAAGGGTGTGGCGGTGCCCGGTTTGAGGGCCGCCACGGCCGTAAGCAGTTCGGAGACGTTGGTAATGGCTTTGCCATCGACGCGCACGATCACGTCACCGGGCCGCATCCCCGCCTGGGCGGCCGGGCCATCCTGCAGCACGCCGGTGATGATCACGCCCGCAGTGGCTTTCACGCCAAAGGTTTCGGCCAACTCGGGCGAGAGTTCGCTGGGCTCCACGCCAATCCAGCCGCGCGTCACCTGGCCGTCTTTCACGATACCGTCGAGCACCAGCCGGGCGGTGGAGACAGGGATGGCAAAGCCAATGCCCATGTTGCCGCCCGAGCGCGAGTAGATGGCTGTGTTGATGCCCAGCAGGTTGCCATGGACATCCACCAGTGCGCCTCCCGAGTTGCCGGGGTTGATGGCTGCGTCGGTCTGGATGAAATTCTCGAAGGTGTTGATACCCAGCTGGCTGCGCCCCAGTGCGCTGACGATGCCGCTGGTTACGGTCTGGCCCACGCCAAACGGGTTGCCAATGGCCAGCACCTGATCGCCCACCGCAAGCTGGTCAGAGTTGCCCAGCACGATCACGGGCAGTTTGTCGAGTTCGACCTTGAGGATCGCAAGGTCGGTGTCCGGGTCGGTGCCGATCACGGTGGCGCGGGCACGCCGGCCGTCGGTCAGCGTGACCTCAATTTCGTCGGCGCCTTCGACCACATGGTTGTTGGTGAGGATGTAGCCATCGGGGCTGATGATCACGCCGCTGCCCAGCCCGGCCTGGGCCTGGCTGCCCTGGTCGCCAAAGAAGAACTGGAACCACGGATCGTTGCTGCGCGGGTGCCGCACTTCCTTGCTGGTGTTGATGCTGACCACGGCAGGCGCCGCCTTGCGGGCAGCGCTGCTGAGGCTGCCCGGTGCCGGTTGGGTCAGCGTGGTGGCGGGGGCCTCGATCAGCGCAATGCCCGCGCCCGAGCGCATGGCGCCGCGCTGGAGCCAGTCGGGCTGCAGTGTGGCAACAACGAAATAGGCCGCAACGAACACGGTGACGGTCTGGGAAAAAAGCAGCCAGAAGCGTTTCATGGAATTGGAAGGTTGGCTAAGAAAGGGCAGTACGCCGCGCTTTGCATGGCGGGGCGGCACGCTGGTGCGATTGTCCTCCAAGCCTGTCAGAGATGGGGGCGTGGCCGCGCGCGACAATAGGCGCATGAGTGTTTCCCGCCAACAACTGCAGCAGGCTTTTGATGCACTGCTACAACCCGAGCGTTTCAAGGACTACGGCCCCAACGGTCTGCAGGTCGAGGGCAAGCCCGATATTGCCTGCCTGGTGAGTGGCGTGACGGCCAGCAGGGCGCTGATCGAAGCGGCTATCGCTCGCCGGGCCGACGCCATTTTTGTGCACCACGGCCTTTTCTGGCGTGGCCAGGACGCCCGCATCACTGGCTGGATGCGCGAGCGTCTGCGGCTGTTGCTGGCGTATGACATCAACCTGTTTGCCTACCATTTGCCGCTGGATGCGCACCTCGAAGTGGGTAACAACGCGCAGCTGGGCCGGGTGCTGGGCTGGGCCGCCGACCAGCGCTTTGGCGAGCAGGACCTGGGCTTTGCCGGGCCGGCCGCGTTTGATGGTGCGCAGGCCCTGGCCGACCATGTTGCACAGGCGCTTGGCCGCGCGGTGACGCTGGTGCAGCCAGCGGCGCGGCGCATCCAGCGCGTGGCCTGGTGCACGGGCGGGGCGCAGGGCTATTTTGAATCTGCCATTGCAGCCGGGGCCGACGCCTTCATTACCGGCGAAATCTCCGAGCCCCAGGCGCACCTGGCGCGGGAAATGGGCGTGGCTTTTATCGCTGCCGGCCACCATGCCACCGAGCGCTATGGCGCGCCTGCAGCCGCGGGGCTGGTGGCGCAGCAACTGGGGATAGAGCACCATTTCGTCGAGATCGACAATCCGGCCTGAACGGCGCCCGCCGGTGTGTGGTGCACCCTATAAAGTGCTATTTAATTAGTAGCTATTTGCGCTTTATATATAAGCATTTCAGGCTGATTTAATCAAATATTCATTATGCAAACTATTGCCATCACACAAGGTGACCCGGCGGGTATCGGCCCCGAAATCGTGGCCAAGGCCTTTCGCGATGCTCCCGATGATCTGCGCGGCTGCTTTGCGGTGGGGGATCTGGCGACCTTGCGTCGTGCCGCGCAGTGCATCGTGCGACCCGGCGTGCTGGAGTTGCCGGTGGCGCAGATCGTGTCGCCCGATGATGCATGGCACGTGCCGCCACGCTGCATGCCGGTGCTGCAACTGCCGGGCTTGCCCGGCCCTGTTCCGTGGGGCCGCGTCAGCGCTGCAGCAGGCCGTGCGGCGGCCGATTGCGTGGTGTGGGCGGCGCGTGCCGCCCTGCAGGGCCACATCGCCGCTCTCGTAACAGCACCACTGCACAAGGAGGCGCTGTCTGCCGCCGGTGTGGCCTTCCCGGGGCACACCGAATTGCTGCAGGCCGAGGCGGCAACCCACCAAGGCGTGCCGCTGGCAGCCATGCCGGTGCGCATGATGCTGGCCAGTGACGAGTTGCGCACGGTGCTGGTCAGCATTCATATGTCGCTGCGTGACGCCATAGCCGCAGTGACCCGGGAGAACATCGTGCAGACCCTGCAGATCACCCATGCAGCGCTGCTGCGAACCCTCGGCCGCGTGCCTCGCATCGCAGTGGCAGGCCTCAATCCGCATGCTGGCGAGGGAGGCTTGTTCGGGCGCGAAGAGATCGAAAGCATTGCGCCCGCTGTGGCCGACGCCCGCGCGCTGGGAATGGATGTGCACGGCCCCTATGCGCCCGACACGGTGTTCATGCGCGCTCGCCATACGTCGCAGCGTGCCGGGGAGTTTGATGTGGTGCTGGCCATGTACCACGACCAGGGGTTGATTCCGGTGAAATACCTGGGCGTTGACAAAGGGGTCAACGTGACGCTGGGCCTGCCGCTGGTGCGCACCAGCCCCGATCACGGCACCGCATTTGACATTGCCGGCCAAGGTGTGGCCGATGCCGCGAGCCTGGTGGAGGCCGTGCGCATTGCACGCCAGATGGCTCAGTAAAAACGCCCTCTGTAGCAGAGGGCGCGGGCGCTGGTGCTGGTGACGCGACAGTGCTGCGCGCCGGATCGCGCTGGTTAGCGTTTGAGGCTGTCTCGGATTTCGCGCAGCAGCACGATGTCTTCAGCTGGGGCTGCAGGGGCAGCCGGTGCTGCAGGCGCTTCGCGCTTGAGGCGGTTGATCTGCTTGACCATCATGAAAATGATGAACGCAAGGATCAGGAAGTTCACCGCCACGGTGATGAAGTTTCCATAGGCAAATACGGGAACGCCAGCCTTTTTCAGCGCATCCAGTGTGAGCGCAGTACCCGCCGGCACCTCGCCCAGCGCGACAAACATGTTGGAAAAATCCAGTTTGCCAAACACCAGGCCCACCACGGGCAAAATAAGGTCGGAAACTACCGAGTCGACAATTTTTCCAAAGGCGCCACCAATGATGACACCGACGGCTAAGTCGATCACGTTGCCCTTGATCGCAAATTCGCGGAATTCTTGCATCATGCTCATAGGTTATTTCTCGATTGGTTGCGAATGCGCAAGTTTACCGATACCGGGAACCTGTCAACAGGTGCGTGCACATTGAATTATCCATTTTCACTCCGCTACAATTCGGAGTTGACCCCAATCTAGCGATGTTCATCGAGGATCCCCATGAGTGACACTCCAATCGACTCCAGCAAGCGCACGTGGATCATCACGTCTGCCTGTGCTGGTGCGGTGGGCGGCGTGGCAGCTGCCGTACCTTTCGTGAGTTCTTTTCAGCCCTCCGAGCGAGCCAAGGCCGCAGGTGCCGCCGTCGAAGTAGATATCTCCGCCCTAAAGCCCGGAGAAAAAATCACTGTGGAGTGGCGCGGCAAGCCTGTATGGATCTTCAAGCGCACCCCCGAGCAGCTGGAATCCCTTGCACAGACCGAGTCCCAGCTGGCTGATCCCAAGTCGGATCGAAAAGCTTATCCCACCCCTGATTACGCCAAGAATCAGCACCGCTCGATCAAGCCTGAAGTGTTTGTCGGCGTGGGTATCTGTACCCACCTGGGCTGCTCGCCCGGAGACAGGTTGCAGGCTGGCCCGCAGCCATCCCTGCCCGACGACTGGCATGGTGGTTTCCTCTGCGCCTGCCACGGTTCCACTTTTGACGTGGCCGGTCGGGTCTTCAAGAACAAGCCCGCGCCTGACAACCTCGAAGTGCCTCCGCACATGTATCTCTCCGATACACGTCTGATCATCGGCGAAGACAAGAAGGCCTGAAGGAGCACTAAATGGCCCACGAATTCAAAGAAATCTCTCCCAACGCCTCGGCGGGAGCTAAGGTCACCAACTGGTTCGAAAACCGTTTTCCAACGGCGTTCGATGCCTACCGCGTGCACATGTCGGAGTACTACGCTCCGAAAAACTTCAACTTCTGGTACGTCTTTGGCTCGCTGGCACTGGTGGTGCTGGTGATCCAGATCGTTACCGGGATCTTCCTGGTGATGCACTATAAGCCGGATGCGGCACTGGCGTTTGCGTCAGTCGAGTACATCATGCGCGACGTGCCTTGGGGTTGGCTCATTCGTTACATGCACTCCACAGGGGCTTCGGCGTTTTTCATCGTCGTCTACCTGCACATGTTCCGCGGTCTGATTTATGGCAGCTATCGCAAGCCGCGCGAGCTGGTCTGGATCTTTGGCTGTGCGATTTTCCTGGCGCTCATGGCTGAAGCCTTCATGGGCTATCTGTTGCCTTGGGGTCAGATGTCGTATTGGGGCGCCCAGGTGATCGTGAACCTGTTTGCCGCCATTCCGTTCGTCGGTCCTGACCTGGCGTTGCTGATTCGTGGTGACTTTGTGGTGGGCGATGCCACGCTGAACCGCTTCTTCAGCTTCCACGTGATCGCCGTGCCGCTGGTGCTGCTGGGGTTGGTGGTAGCCCACTTGCTGGCTTTGCACGACGTGGGGTCCAACAACCCGGACGGTGTGGAAATCAAGGCTCCCAATGCGCCCAAGGATGCCAAGGGCAAGCCGCTTGATGGCGTGCCCTTCCACCCTTACTACACGGTGCATGACATCTTTGCGTTGAGCATGTTCCTCATGGCTTTCACTGCGGTCGTGTTTTTTGCGCCCGAGTTCGGTGGCTATTTCCTGGAGTACAACAACTTCATTCCGGCAGATCCGATGGTGACGCCGTTGCATATTGCACCTGTCTGGTACTTCACGCCGTTTTATTCCATGCTGCGTGCCATTACCAGCGAAATGATGTACGCATTGATTGCGTGTGTGGTGGCAGGTGCCCTGATCGGTGTGGTCAAGGGCAAATTGCCCGGCTTTCTCAAGGCTGGCGTTGTTGTCGCTGCATTGGTGGCAGTTGTGCTGATGCTATCGATCGACGCCAAGTTCTGGGGCGTGGTGGTGATGGGTGGTGCGGTGATCATCTTGTTCTTCCTGCCATGGCTTGATACCTGCGCTGTGAAGTCCATCCGCTATCGCCCAACCTGGCACAAGTACCTGTACGCCGTCTTTGTGATCAACTTCCTGATCCTTGGATATCTGGGTGTGCAACCGCCATCTCCAGTGGGTGAGCGTGTTTCGCAGGTTGGCACGTTGTTCTACTTCGGTTTCTTCCTTCTGATGCCATGGTGGAGCAGTTTGGGTGCAACCAAGCCAGTGCCTGACCGTGTCAACTTCACTGCGCATTGAGCCCTGGAGATAACAACAATGAAGAAACTCATCCTCACGCTGGTTGCTGCGCTGGGCCTCGCGGCAGGTGCTGCGCACGCAGCCGGTGGCGAAACCATTGCCTGGGACAAGGCTCCCAACAAGACCAACGATCTGGCCTCGCTGCAAAACGGTGCCAAGGTTTTCGTAAACTACTGCCTGAGCTGCCATTCGGCTGCATTCATGCGTTTCAACCGCCTTCGCGACATCGGTCTGACCGAGCAGCAGATCAAGGACAATCTTCTGTTCACCACTGAGAAAGTCGGTGAAACCATGAAGGCGGCCATTGATCCCAAGCACGCCAAGGACTGGTTTGGTGCCAACCCGCCCGATCTGACGGTGATCGCTCGCTCGCGTTCGGGTCACGGTGGTACGGGCGCCGACTACCTCTACACGTTCCTGCGCACTTTCTACCGCGACGAAACCAAGGCCACCGGCTGGAACAATCTGGTTTTCCCGAACGTAGGCATGCCCCACGTGCTGTGGGAATTGCAGGGTGATCGTCGCCCAATTTTCGAAGCGCAGGAAAGCCACGGCCAGACGACTCAGGTGTTCAAGGGCTGGGAGCAGGTTACTCCTGGTGTCATGACTCCACTGGAGTTCGATCAGACCATTGGCGACCTGGTGAACTATATGCAGTGGATGGGCGAGCCAGCACAGAACACCCGTGTTCGGGTGGGTGTGTGGGTGCTGATTTTCCTGGGCATCTTCACCGTCATCGCCTGGAGGTTGAATGCGGCCTTCTGGAAAGATGTGAAGTAAAACCTTGATCCGCTGACCGCGTGCTTTTTGGCACGGCGGAACTTTACAGAGTGGGCGCTTTTTAGCGTCCCACTCTTTTGATTTTTAGGAGCCTCCCACCATGATGGTGCTTTACTCGGGTACGACCTGTCCCTTCTCCCACCGCTGCCGCTTTGTCCTGTTTGAAAAGGGCATGGACTTTGAAATCCGCGATGTGGACCTGTACAACAAGCCCGAAGACATCAGCGTGATGAACCCATACGGCCAGGTGCCGATCCTGGTGGAGCGTGATCTGATCCTGTACGAGTCGAACATCATCAACGAGTACATCGACGAGCGCTTCCCCCATCCCCAGCTGATGCCGGGCGACCCTGTAGACCGCGCACGCGTACGCCTGTTCCTTCTCAATTTCGAGAAGGAACTGTTCGTGCATGTGAACATCCTGGAATCGCGTGCGACCAAGGGCAATGAAAAGGCCCTGGAAAAGGCCCGCGCCCACATCCGCGATCGCCTGACGCAGCTGGCCCCCGTGTTCCTCAAGAACAAATACATGCTGGGCGACAACTTCTCCATGCTGGACGTGGCCATTGCGCCCCTGCTGTGGCGTCTGGATTACTACGGCATTGATCTGAGCAAGAACGCCGCTCCATTGCTCAAATACGCAGAGCGGATTTTTTCGCGCCCCGCGTACATTGAAGCACTCACGCCGTCAGAGAAAGTGATGCGCAAGTAAGCCAGCACAGCTGAATGTGCCGACCCTCGCACCCCCGCCACACACCATGAACGCCCAGGATTTTCCTTCCACGCGCCCTTATCTGATCAGGGCGCTTCACGAGTGGTGCACCGACAACGGGTTCACTCCCTATGTGGCGGTGCGGGTGGACGGTTCCGTCCAGGTGCCGCGCGAGTATGTGAAGGATGGTGAAATTGTTCTCAACATCAGTTGCGATGCCACCAGTTCACTGCAATTGGGCAATGACTTTATTGAGTTCAAGGCACGCTTCGGCGGCAAGCCGCGCGAAATCATGGTGCCCGTGGCGCGGGTGATTGCCATCTATGCCCGTGAGAACGGGCAGGGCATGGCCTTTCCCCCTCCCGTAGACATAGTGACTGCCATGGGTGAAATGGGGGAAGGCGGACTGGCTGCAGTCGCATCGATCGCGGAAGAGCCGCAAGGAGCCCCCGAGGAACGTGTCGTGCAATTGGTGCCCAGTGACTCCATGCTTGATGAGGGCGGCGGTGACGCTCCCCGTCCACCGCCAGCCTCGGGCAATGCCCGTCCTTCCCTCAAACGCATCAAATAGCATCCTGCGCGTTTCGAATACGCTGAATTTGCAGGATAAAATGCAGCCTTCGCCGATTTAGCTCAGTTGGTAGAGCAACCGCCTTGTAAGCGGTAGGTCGTCAGTTCGATTCCGACAATCGGCACCATTTTTCCCTCCATGCCACTGTGATCTCTCTCTTTTTGGGGGCTGAGTCAGGACTGGATTTTGAGGCGAATGGAGTGAACCTCCCACCCCCGGCTTCGTAAATGCGCCTGTAACGCAGGCAGCAGTTGCCGTATCTTTGCTGCAGCAGCATTGCTTTTTACCAGAAGACACCAGCTTGTCCCGTCGATCGGGCCTGCTTGCACCGTGCAGCGCAGGGCCGCTGGTATCAACAACTCAATGGCTTGAAGCCGTTCACTGGACTCCCGCGTAAGAGCCGCCAGCTTGGCCAGCGTTGGAGAGTCCTCGCTGGCCTGCTGCAGGGAAATCGCGTAATGGCGGCGGTTCATGGATGTTGCGCCCAAGGCGGATGGACAGGTCGGTGAGCGGTGGATTATCGCGGATGCCTGACGGTCGTGCGCTGCCTGCCAATGCCATTGCCGCTTGGCGGGCAAGCATTCGGCTCTTGGCCGGTTGATGGCGGCGTGCACATCAGTGGGCAGTGGGGAGCACCGTCTTAGGTGCAGCAAGGAATGGCGGGCTTTCCGCGGTTCGGCAGGTCTCTTGGCGTGGTGAAGCACGGCCGGGTGCCAGCACAGCAACAAGGTGGGCGGACCTATCACCGGCTTTGCTGGGGGCTTGGGCCGCAGGCAGGTAAAATCCCCGGTCCGGATTCTGTTGCTTGGTGTTGCAGTGCTTGCAATCACGGGCGGTGGACCCACCTGAAATCAATTCTTCTTAGGGGTTTCGGTCGCCTGACATGCTCTTCGGCGCATGTCAGGCGGTCCTGTTCGCATGGCAACCAACTTCCTTACCAAACTATTCGGCAGCCGCAACGATCGGCTCCTCAAGCAATATCGCAAGACGGTTGCACGCATCAATGCGATGGAGCCCGACTATGAAAAGCTGACCGATGACGAGCTGCGTAGCAAGACGCTGGAGTTCAAGGAGCGCGCGACCAAGGGCGAGTCGCTGGACGACCTGTTGCCCGAGGCGTTTGCCGTGGTGCGTGAAGGCTCCAAGCGCATCATGAAGATGCGCCATTTCGATGTGCAGTTGCTCGGTGGCATGGCTTTGCATTACGGGAAAATTGCAGAAATGCGGACCGGCGAGGGCAAGACCCTGACGGCAACGCTGCCCGTTTACCTGAATGCACTTTCTGGCAAGGGTGTTCACGTGGTCACGGTCAACGACTACCTGGCCAACCGGGACGCCATGTGGATGGGGCGCCTATACAACTTCTTGGGGCTGACGGTGGGCATCAACCTGCCCAACATGCCACGCGAGGAAAAGCAGGCAGCCTATGCCGCAGACATTACCTACGGCACCAACAACGAATACGGCTTCGACTACCTGCGCGACAACATGGTCTATGAAGCGCGGGACCGCGTTCAGCACGGCCTCAATTTCGCCATCGTTGACGAAGTCGACTCCATCCTGATTGACGAGGCGCGCACGCCACTCATCATCAGTGGCCAGGCTGAAGACCACACGGCGATGTACATCGCCATGAACAAGGTGGTGCCGCTGCTGGTGCGCCAGGAGGGCGAAGCCGATCCGCGCACAGGTGAAGGCGTGACCAAGCCCGGTGATTTCACGCTGGACGAAAAAACCCACCAGGTATTCCTGACCGAACAAGGCCATGAGAGTGCAGAGCGCATTCTGGCCAGCCAGGGCCTGATTGCCGAAGGTGCGTCGGTGTACGACCCCTCCAACATCACGCTCATGCACCACCTGTATGCAGCGCTGCGGGCCAACCACCTGTATCACCGCGACCAGCACTATGTGGTGCAAGACGGCGAGATCGTGATCGTGGACGAGTTCACCGGTCGCCTGATGTCGGGCCGCCGCTGGAGCGAAGGCCTGCATCAGGCCGTGGAAGCCAAGGAGGGCGTGAACATCCAGGCAGAGAACCAGACGCTGGCCTCCATCACCTTCCAGAACTATTTCCGCCTTTACAACAAGCTCGCCGGAATGACCGGCACGGCCGACACCGAGGCTTATGAGTTCCAGGAAATCTATGGCCTGGAAACCACCGTCATTCCTCCCAATCGCCCGAGCCGGCGCGACGACCAGCTCGATCGCGTGTACAAGACTACGCGCGAAAAGTACGAAGCGGCGATCAAGGACATCCGTGAGTGCTACGAGCGCGGGCAACCCGTGCTGGTGGGAACCACGTCGATTGAAAACTCGGAAATCATCGACCAGCTCCTGAACAAGGAAGGCTTGCCGCACCAGGTGCTCAATGCCAAGCAGCACGCCCGCGAGGCGGACATCGTGGCGCAGGCCGGTCGCGCTGGCATGATCACCATTGCCACCAATATGGCCGGTCGTGGCACCGACATTGTGCTGGGTGGCAATATTGAAAAGCTGGTGGCAGCCGTGGAGACAGACGAGTCTCTGGACGAGGCCACCAAGCAAGCCCGCATCGCCGAAGTGCGCGCCGAATGGGCGCGTGACCATGAAAAGATCAAGGAGCTGGGTGGGCTGCGCATCATTGCCACCGAGCGCCATGAGTCGCGTCGCATCGACAACCAGTTGCGTGGACGTTCGGGTCGCCAGGGCGACCCGGGCTCCTCGCGCTTTTACCTGAGCCTCGATGATTCACTGATGCGCATTTTTGCGGGTGATCGCGTCAAGGCCATCATGGACCGCCTGAAGATGCCCGACGGCGAGGCCATCGAAGCGGGCATCGTCACCCGCAGCATCGAGTCGGCCCAGCGCAAGGTGGAGGCCCGCAATTTCGACATCCGCAAGCAATTGCTGGAATACGACGATGTGGCCAATGACCAGCGCAAGGTCATCTACCAGCAGCGCAACGACATCCTGGATGCCGCCGAGCTGTCTGATGTGATTGCAGCCATGCGCGAGGACTGCATCACCGATCTGGTGCGCCTGTACGTTCCCGCAGAATCGGTCGAGGAGCAATGGAATCTGCCTGCCCTCGAAAAAGTGCTGGCCGACGAATGGCAGGTGCCGATTGCGCTGCAGCAGGAAGTGGAGGGCGCGCACAGCATCACCGACGACGAAATTCTCGACAGGGTACTGAAGGCGGCCCATGCTGCGTTTGATTCCAAGATCGAGCAGGTGGGACGCGACAACTTCACGCAGTTCGAACGCGTGGTGCTTTTGCAGAGCTTTGACTCCAATTGGCGCGACCACCTGAGCTCGCTGGACTATCTGCGCCAGGGCATCCACCTGCGCGGCTATGCCCAAAAGCAGCCCAAGCAAGAGTACAAGCGCGAAGCGTTCGAGTTGTTCCGCCAGCTCCTCGACCAGGTCAAGAACGAAGTCACGAAGATTCTCATGACCGTGCAGGTGCAGTCGCCAGCGCAGCTGGACCAGGCCGCGCAGGACATGGAGCAGCGCGCCGAGAGCATCGCCAACGTGACTTACACGGCGCCCACGGAAACGGGTGAAGTGGAGACCACGGTGGACGCGCAGACAGTGGGCCATGCCATTCCTGAGGGCGTGCGCGTGGGGCGCAACGACCCATGCCCCTGCGGAAGCGGCAAAAAGTACAAGCAGTGCCACGGCAAACTGGCCTGATGCAATAGCACCAAACGACACGGGCCCCGGCCCGTGTTTTCATTTGCGCGCCTCGGTTTTCCGGATAATCGGCCGCAGTTTTTAGAAAGACCCCCATGCCCGTCAATCTTCTCGCCCCCGTTGCCGCCGATCTGCATGCGATCGCCGGCGTTCGTATCGGTGTTGCCGAGGCCGGTGTCCGCAAGGCCAACCGCAAGGACCTCACCGTGTTTCTGCTCGACGAAGGTGCCAGCGTGGCAGGTGTGTTCACGCAAAACCGCTTTTGCGCTGCGCCGGTGCAGATCAGCCGCGAACATCTGGCCAGTGGCCAGGCCATCCGCGCCATGGTCATCAACACGGGCAACGCCAACGCAGGCACGGGTGCCGACGGTTTGGTGCGTGCGCGCGCCACCTGCATTGCGCTGGCGCGCCAGCTCAACGTGGCGCCCGAGCAGATCCTGCCCTTTTCGACCGGTGTGATCATGGAGCCGCTGCCCCATGACCGCATTGAAGCCGGGTTGCCCGCTGCCATTGCCGACGCTCAGCCGGGCCACTGGGCGCGTGCGGCAGAAGGCATCATGACCACCGATACGCTGCCCAAGGCCTTCTCGGCCCAGGTGCAGATTGGCGGGGCCACGGTGTCCATCACCGGCATCAGCAAGGGTGCCGGCATGATCCGTCCCAACATGGCCACCATGCTGGGGTTCATGGCCACGGACGCCTGCGTGCATCCCTCGGTGATGCAGCAACTGGCGCGCGAGCTGGCCGATGGCTCGTTCAACCGCATCACCATCGACGGCGATACCTCCACCAACGACTCTTTCGTGGTGGTCGCCACCAACAAGGCTGCGCACGCCCCCATCACGGCGCTTGCCAGCGCCGAAGGCCAGGCTCTCAAGGCCGCCATGCTGGGCGTGGCGCAAAAGCTGGCCCAGGCCATCGTGCGCGACGGCGAAGGCGCCACCAAGTTCATCACGGTGCGGGTGGAGGGCGGCAAGACCGGCGACGAATGCCGCCAGGTCGCCTATGCGATCGCTCACTCGCCACTGGTTAAGACGGCGTTTTATGCCAGCGACCCCAACCTGGGCCGCATCCTGGCGGCGGTGGGCTATGCGGGTATCGCTGACCTGGACCAGACAGGGATCGACCTCTACCTGGACGACGTGCATGTTGCCGTGAAAGGCGGGCGCAACCCTGCCTACCGCGAGGAAGACGGCCAGCGTGTGATGAAGCAAAGCGAAATCTCCGTGCGTGTGCTGCTGGGCCGGGGCGACGCTGTGGACACGGTGTGGACCTGTGATTTCAGCCATGAATACGTCACCATCAATGCGGACTACCGTTCGTAAATTCGATCAAAAAAATGATAGCTGCTAGCGCTTTACCAATAAGCGCTACAGGCCAAAATGAACGAAAAATTTGAACACCTGATCGAGCGCGCCGAGCAACTCATTGCGCGCATCGAATCCGTGCTGCCCCAGCCCTTGGGCGCACCCGATTGGTCGGCTTCCATAGCCTGGCGTTACCGCAAGCGCAGCAGCGGGCATGGCACGCTGGAGCCCGTGCGCCATGTGGCCGCCATGCAACTGGCTGACCTCAAGGAGATCGATGGGCAAAAGGAGAAGATCGAGCGCAATACCCAGCAGTTTGTGCAAGGCAAGCCCGCCAACAACGTGCTGCTGACCGGTGCGCGCGGCACGGGCAAGTCTTCGCTCATCAAGGCTTGCCTGAATGCCCATGCGGCGCAGGGACTGCGCCTGATCGAGGTGGACAAGGCCGACCTGACGGATCTGCCCGACATTGTCGACGTGGTGTCCACCCGGCCCGAGAAATTCATCGTTTTCTGCGATGACCTGAGCTTTGAAGACGGCGAGCCCGGCTACAAGGCCCTCAAGTCCATTCTCGACGGTTCGGTGGCCGCGGCCACACCCAATGTGCTGATCTACGCCACCAGCAACCGGCGCCATCTGGTGCCCGAGTACATGGCGGAAAACCAGACGTATACGCACACCGATGATGGTGAAGTGCATCCCGGAGAAGCGGTCGAGGAAAAAATTTCCTTGTCAGAACGTTTTGGGCTGTGGGTCAGCTTTTATCCGTTCAGCCAGGAAGAGTACCTGACCATTGTGGCCCAGTGGCTCTCATCGCTCGGTGTCTCGGCGGCTGCCATTTCTGCAGCCCGCCCAGAAGCCCTGGTGTGGGCACTGGAGCGTGGCTCGCGCAGCGGTCGTGTGGCCTACCAGTTTGCGCGCGACTACGCGGGGCGGCACAGTGACTGAGGCGGTGACTCCAACCCCAGCTGGCGCCGTTGATCGCAAGCACACCGAGGTGGCGGTGGGCATTTTGCTGCGCGCCGATGGAGCCATGCTCTTGTCCACCCGCCCGCCTGGCAAACCTTATGCCGGTTATTGGGAGTTTCCGGGCGGCAAGCTGGAAGCGGGCGAAACGGTAGAGCAGGCCCTGCGCCGCGAGTTGATCGAAGAACTGGGCGTGACCATTGGCCCCGCCAGCGTCTGGAAAGTGACCGAGCACGACTACCCGCACGCCCTGGTGCGCCTGCACTGGTGCAAGGTGTGGGAGTGGTCGGGAGAGTTCGAGATGCGCGAAGGCCAGACCATGGCCTGGCAGCAGATGCCGCTGACGGTGGACCCTGTATTGCCTGGTGCCTATCCAGTGTTGCAGTGGCTGGCCGAGGAGCGCGGCCAGCAGGGTTTGCTGGAATAACTCAAATGCTATTAAAATAATAGCTATTAGCGCTTATCTCATAAGCGCTAGAGCTGTATTTCATCTTTATTCACGCGGATGGCCGTTGCCGGAGGCCATCAATGCTGATGGCGCGGATCACCGTGCTGGGCATCATCGGGCGGTGCTTCCGCGGGCATGCGGAATTCTTCGCTGGCCCATGCGCCAAGGTCCATCTGCTTGCAGCGCTCGCTGCAAAAAGGCCGATAAGGGTTCTGGACGCTGTAGATGCTGTCGCCGCCGCACTGCGGGCAGGTGACACGGCGCACGGCTTCGCCTGGTGGGATTGTGGTTGCCATCTGCGGGCCTCCTTCAGGCGCAGAGCGTGAGCTCGAACGCGGCATCGTCAGTGGACGAATTCAGGCGTCCATCGGGTTCCTGTCGCATCAGGCGCACCGACACAATCAGGCGATTGCCACTGATCTCGGGAATCAGATCGAGTGCCGGGTCAATGCGCAGGCGCAGCAACTGGAATGTGCGGCCCTGGGGCAGGTTTTGCTGAAACTGGCCGCGCTCGGCTGCCACCTTCTGGGGCACTCCCGTGTCGCGCAACAGCTTGAGCAGCACGTAAATCGACTCTGCCAGGGGCGCGAGGGTAGATGCCCATTGCTCCAGAGCGTGTTGGCGCACTGAAACGTCCTTGTGCTGCCAGGCGTAGTAGGCTGGCAGATCAAAGCCGCAGGTGCCTCCGGGAATGCCCATCCGGCTGCGAATGCTCATCAGCCAGTCGTTCTCGGTGAGGGCATGGCCCGACTTTCCCGTCTGCTGGTTGAGTGCGGTGAAGCAGTGGTCCAGCTGTGCCACCACGGCATCCAGTGCCGCCTCTGAAATGGAGGGATTTCCCCGGTAGCTGTCGAGCTGGTGCTTGTGTTTTTCGATGTCCTTGAGAACATCGGATTTGAGGTCGGCACGCGCGGCCACGTCCATGATCTCAAAAATGGTGACCAGGGCAAAGTGGTGGTCCAGCGGATGCTGGCGCGGAATCAGCTCGCCCAGCCGGCGAAACAACTGCTCTAGCCGCAGATAGGTTCTGAGGCGTTCGTTAAGGCTACGCTGAACAAGCCGTCGAAAATTTCCGCGCAAACCTGGATGACGCAGTTTTTTGGACTTTTATGCCTCTCGCGCGGCCCATTTGGGCAGTTCGCGGGGCGCTGAGGCCCGATTTCCGC
>NZ_QOZT01000059.1:0-24641 GCF_003345135.1 Acidovorax sp. BoFeN1 | reverse complement strand
GGGCGGGGCGGCGGTGGGGCAATGTTGCGGGTGCTGAAAACCGGTGCCGCCGGGGCTGCGGACGGGGTGCCGTCCCAGTCCAGGGGCATTCCTTGCAGCACCAGCCAGTGCAGCGCCAGCACCAGAAGGGTCAATACAAGCAGCGGTCGGCGTGGCATCACAGGGGCTCCGGCGGGTGTCAGGCGCAGCCCGCGCCCAGGTCTTGCGAGAGCTGGGCAGCGGCGACGCGCAAGGGGGTGTCGATGGCGCCGCCCCAGTTGGGATCGAACGTGGCCACCGAGCCCAACGTGGTGATGCCCAGCACCAGGTGGCCGTCGGCGTCGAACACCGGCGCACAGAACGCAACGATGCCGGGCAGCAGCGTGTCCACCACGCGGGCCGATCCGTGCGTGCGCACCTCGGTCAGCAGGGTATCGACCGCCGCCGCGGTGGTGGGCAGATCGGTGCGGCGTAGCTTGGCGGCGTGGGCCAGCTCGTCCTGCAGCATGGGGGCCACGGCCTCGCGCGGCATGTGGGCGGCAAAGCAGCGGCCCGTGGCCGAAGACAGCAGTGGCATCACATCGCCCAGGCGCAGGTTGGCGGTAACGGCCTGGGACGACTCTTCCCAGTGCACGATGGTCGGCCCCCGGTTGCCCCACACCGCCAGGGCGAGGGTGTGGCCAATGGTCTGCATGAGTGCAGGCATGCGTTCGCGCGCCAGGCGCACCGCATCCAGGCGCGACAGCGAGGCCAGGCCCAGCTTGAGCGCCGCCGGGCCCAGGTCGTAGTGTGCGGTGCGGCTGTCCTGCACCACCAGCCCCAGGCGCTGAAAGCTCACCAGATAGCGGTGGGCCTTGGCCGCGCTCATGCCGGCCGAGGCCGCCAGGTCTTTCAGCATGAGCGGCCCGCGCGAGCGCGTCAGCCCTTCCAGCAGCAAAAACCCCACCTCCACGGACTGGATGCCTGCACGTTCTTTGTCCATGTGCACTAAAATTTGCAAGTTTTGTTTAGTTAAATCAATTTCACCCAGCGTAATTTTTGCTGGGCGCGAGCGCCATTTTCACCAAGACAAAGGTTCTGTCCCCATGAAACTCGCCACCTACAAAGACGGCTCGCGCGACGGCCAGCTGCTTGTCGTCTCGCGCGACCTGGGCACGGCCCATTATGCGACCGGCATAGCCAGCAAGCTCCAGCAGGTGCTGGATGACTGGAACTTCCTTTCGCCCCAGTTGCAGGACCTGTACGACCAGCTGAACAGCGGCCGCGCGCGCCATGGCTTCCCGTTCGATCCCAAGCAATGCATGGCCCCGCTGCCGCGCGCCTACCAATGGGCCGATGGCTCTGCGTACATCAACCACGTCGAACTGGTACGAAAAGCGCGAAACTCCGAAGTGCCCGCAAGTTTTTACACCGATCCGCTGATGTACCAGGGCGGCAGCGACGACTTCATCGGCCCCTGCGACGATGTGGTGGTGCCCAGCGAGGCCATGGGCATTGACTTCGAGGCCGAGATTGCCGTGGTCACCGGTGACGTGAAGATGGGCGCCAGCCCCGAGCAGGCGCTCGACGGCATCCGCCTCGTCATGCTGGCCAATGACGTGAGCCTGCGCAACCTCATTCCCGCCGAGCTGGCCAAGGGTTTTGGCTTCTTGCAGAGCAAACCCGCCACCGCGTTCAGCCCCGTGGCCGTGACGCTCGACGAGCTGGGCGACGCCTGGGACCATGGCCGGTTGAACCTGGTGGTGCAATCCACCTGGAACGGCCGCAAGGTGGGCATGTGCGACGCCGGCCCGGAGATGACCTTCCACTTCGGCCAGCTGATTGCCCATGTGGCCAAGACACGCAACGTGCGCGCCGGCTCCATCATCGGCAGCGGCACCGTCAGCAACAAGGGCGTGGAGCAGAGCGGTCGCACCGAGTGGCCCAAGGGCTACAGCTGCATCGCCGAAAAGCGCTGCATCGAAACCATCCAGGACGGCCAGCCCAGCACCGAGTTCATGAAGTTCGGCGACACCATTCGCATCGAAACCAAGGGCCCGGACGGCGCCAGCATCTTCGGCGCGATCGACCAGGCCATTGCGCCGCCTGCAGGCGCGTGAGCAGGGTTGGCGAGAAAATGTGAATGAAAAGTGCCTGTAGCGCTTATGGGTAAAGCGCTATAAGCTATTATAATAATAGCAAATACCACAGTACCCCGGTGCAGTCTGGCACCCTGTCACCTGCGCTGGCTGCCGCCTGGCGGGTGCCCGGAAATCACATGGCTACCTGAGGCGCACGCGACGCCAGAGCGCGCCGGTGAAAAGGCCACATGGATGGCAAGGGCGTGTCTCGGGGGTAACTAGACGACCGGTCTAATAGCGGTCACAATGCACCCGTGACCACCGAACAGCAACCCCTTGTCAAACACCACATCCTGCGCTGCGGCGAGCGGCTGATTGCCGCCAAAGGCTTTGTGGGTGTGGGCCTGGCCGAAATCCTGGCGGCGGCGGGCGTGCCCAAAGGTTCGTTCTATCACTACTTCGGCAGCAAGGAGCGCTTTGGCGAAGCGCTGCTGGCGCAGTACCTGGAGCGCTACCTGGCGCAACTCGATGCGCTGCTGCAGCCCGACGATGCCGGCACCCCGGCGCGGGCGCGGCTGATGCGCTACTGGTCTTACTGGAACGTGTCGCAGTGCGGCACCGCCCCCGCTGACGCAGCCGTTGATGGCTGTGCCACCGAAGCCGCAGGCGCCCGGTGCCTCATTGTCAAGCTCAGCGCCGAGGTGGCCGACATGTCCGAGCCCATGCGCCTGGCGCTGCGCCGGGGCACCGACGACATCGTTCAGCGCATCGCCCTGTGCCTGCAGCAATGCCAGAACGAGGGCGCGGTGCCGGCCCGTGCCGACACGGCGGCCCTGGCCCTGACCTTGTACGAGCTGTGGCTGGGCGCCAGCCTGCTGGCCAAACTGCGCCGCGATGGCACGGCGTTCGAACATGCCCTGAAAAGCACCGAGCAGCTGCTGGACATGGCACCCGCCTGAAAGACGGCCCATGCGTTCTGGCACACCTTGTTTTCACCCCACTGACGTTTCCTCGCGCGCCGGCTCCCTTTGCGGCAACCCTGCGATCCCCGTCTCCCACTCAACCCCCGAAGGACTGCCATGCTGAATTTTGACTTTCACAACCCCACCCACATCGTTTTCGGCAAGGGCCGTGTGGCCGACCTCGCCAAGCTGGTGCCCGCTGCCGCCAAGGTGCTGATCCTGGTCGGTGGCGCCAGCGCCGAAAAGACCGGCACGCTGGCCGAAGTGCGCGCCGCACTGGGCGAGCGCCAGCACGCCACCTTCAGCGGCATCGAACCCAACCCGAGCTTCGAAACCTCGATGAAAGCCGTGGATCAGGTGCGCAGCGGCGGCTTTGATTTTCTGCTCGCCGTGGGCGGTGGCTCGGTGATCGACGCGGTCAAATTCATCGCCGCTGCCGTGCACTTTGAAGGCGACGCCTGGGCCATCCTCGAAAAGCGCGGGCGCAACATCACGCAGGCCGTGCCGTTTGGCGCCGTCCTCACGCTGCCCGCCACGGGCTCCGAAATGAACAACGGCAGCGTCATCACGCACCGCGGCAAGGGCGCCAAGCTGGCCTTCAGCAGCGTGCACACCTACCCGCTGTTCTCGGTGCTCGACCCCACCAAAACCTACACGCTGCCACCCCAGCAGCTGGCCAACGGCGTGGTGGATGCGTTTGTGCACACCGTAGAGCAGTACCTGACCTACCCGGTCAACGCACCTGTGCAAGACCGCTTTGCCGAAGGCATTTTGCAGACACTGATCGAGATCGGTCCGCGCCTGCTGACGGCACCCGAGCCCGTGTACGACGACCGCGCCAACCTGATGTGGGCCGCCACCATGGCGCTCAACGGCCTGATTGGTGCGGGTGTGCCGCAAGACTGGGCCACGCACATGATCGGCCACGAACTGACCGCGCTGCACAACATCGACCACGCGCGCACCCTGGCCATCGTGCTGCCCGCATTGCTCAACGAACGCCGCCTGCCCAAGCGTGAAAAGCTGCTGCAATACGGCGAGCGCGTGTGGGGCATCACCACCGGCACTGACGATGAACGCATCACCGCTGCCATCGAGCGCACGCGCGCCTTCTTTGAAAGCATGGGCATCGCCACACGCCTGTCGGGCTACGGCCTGGGCGCCGAGGCCATCGACACCGTGGTGGCGCAGCTCGAAGCGCACGGCATGGTGCAACTGGGCGAGCAACGCGAGGTGACGCCCGCCGTCAGCCGCCGCATTCTCGAAGCCGCATTGTAAGCAGGCAGGCCGCCGGATTCCCACCGTTTACCCAAGGACATCACATGCCAAAGATATTGATGGTTCTCACCTCCCACGACCAGCTGGGCAACACCGGCGCCAAAACCGGCTTCTGGCTGGAAGAGTTTGCCGCCCCGTACTACGTGTTCAAGGACGCAGGTGCCGAAGTGACGCTGGCATCGCCCCAGGGCGGCCAGCCGCCGCTGGACCCCAAGAGTGACGACCCCGGCGCGCAGACCGACGCCACGCGCCGCTTCAAGGCCGATGCTGCCGCCCAAAAGCAGCTGGCCAGCACCCAGCGCCTGGCCGACGTGCAGGCCGCCGACTACGACGCGGTGTTCTACCCCGGTGGCCACGGCCCGCTGTGGGACCTGGCCGAAGACGCGCACTCCATCGCGCTGATCGAGGCCACGCTGAACGCCGGCAAGCCCGTGGCCGCCGTGTGCCACGCACCCGCCGTGCTGCGCCACCCCAAGGGCAAGGACGGCCAGCCGGTGGTCAAGGGCAAAAACGTGACCGGCTTCACCAACACCGAGGAAGCCGCCGTGGGGTTGACCCAGGTGGTGCCGTTTCTGGTGGAAGACATGCTCAAGGCCAACGGCGGGCACTACGCCAAGCTGGGTGACTGGCAGCCTTATGCAATCACCGACGGCTTGCTGGTCACGGGGCAGAACCCCGCGTCGTCGGAGCCCGCGGCGCATGCGTTGCTGAAAAAGCTGGGCTGACGCGCGAAGCGCCGGGTGCCTGCAGGCAGGAGCGCCAGCAGGGTGTCTGGCGCTGGGCGCTGGGCGCTGATTTTTAAGTAAAAAAGGCTGCTAGCGCTTATCTGATAAGCGCTAGCAGCTATGGTTTTTGATGCGATAGGTGAATGGTCCGGGTGTGCAAAGCACCCGAGGGATCAAGCCGCGTGCGGGGCACAGGCCTGCACCTCCACCAGGCAGTCATAAAACGTGGGCGCCCGGCCCATGTCGGTCAGCGCCTGGCTGGTGAGCTGGTTCACGTTCGTCCCGTCGAGCCCCAGCTTGCGCCACCAGATGCCCAGGCCATTGACCACGCCGGGCCGCGCGCGCAGCGACACCGCAGCGTGGCAGCGGTAGCTGCCGCGGTCGTTGAACACGCGCACCACGGCGCCGTCACCAATGCCGCGCGCCAGTGCGTCGTCGGGGTGGATCTCCAGCACGGGGCGGCCTTCGATGTCGCGCAGGCTTTGCACGTTCACAAAGGTGGAGTTCAAAAAATTGCGCGCTGGCGGTGAAATCATGGCCAGCGGGTAGTGTGCCGAGCTGCCCTGCAGCTCGTGGTTGGGCAGGTGGTCGGGCAGGCCGTCCCGGCCCTGCGCGGCCAGGCGGGCGCTGAAAAATTCGCACTTTCCGCTGGGCGTGGCAAAACCGCCTTCGGCAAACGGCGCGTCGGGCAGCGCCAGCGTGGCAAAGCCCTGGGTTTCGAGCAGGGCAAAGTCCACCGCATCGCCAAAGGCCTGTCGGCACAGCGCTTCGTCGCTGTCGGCAAAGCAGGGCTCGGTGAAACCCATGCGCGCGGCCAAGTCACGGAAGATCTGCGCATTGCTGCGGGCCTGGCCCAGGGGTGCGATGGCGGGGCGGTTGAGCAACACATCGGTGTGGCCATAGGCCAGGTGCACGTCCCAGTGTTCGAGCTGCGTGGTGGCGGGCAGGATGTAGTCGGCGTAGTCGGCCGTGTCGGTGTGAAAGTGCTCCAGCACCACGGTGAACAAATCCTCGCGGGCAAAGCCCTGCACCACCTTGCCGGAATCGGGCGCCACGGCCACCGGGTTGCTGTTGTAAACCACCAGGGCCTCGACGCGGGGCCCGAAAGCGGGCGAGGCCTCGCGCAGCAGGTCGTCACCAATTTGCACCATGTTGAGCGTGCGTGGCGTGCGCGCAGGCATCAGGTCGGGCCGCTGCAACGCTGCGCGCTGCGCCGGAAACTGGCCTGAGCTGGACAGCAACATGCCGCCCGCGCGGTGGCGCCAGGCGCCGGTGAGCGCTGGCAGGCAGGCCACGGCGCGCACGGCGTTGCCGCCGCCGCGCACGCGCTGCATGCCGTAGTTCAGGCGGATGGCGGCGGGCTGGGTGGTGCCATAGTCTTTGGCAAGCTGGCGGATCTGCTCGGCGGGCACTCCGCAGACCTCGGCCGCGCGCTCGGGCGGCCACTGCAGGGCGCGCTCGCGCAGCTGCTCCCAGCCCAGTGTGTGGCGGGTGATGTAGTCGTGGTCCAGCCAGTCGTTTTTGATCAGCTCGTGCATCAGTGCCAGGGCCAGCGCGGCATCGGTGCCGGGGCGCAGGGCAATGTGCTCGTGGCACTTGTCGGCGGTTTCGGTCTTGCGCGGGTCGATGCATACCAGCCGTGCGCCGTTGCGTTTGGCCTGCTGGGCATAGCGCCAGAAATGCAGGTTGCTGCCAATCGAATTGCTGCCCCAGATCAGGATGAGCTTTGCCTGCGCAAAAAACTCCACCTTCATGCCCACCTTGCCGCCCAGCGTTTGCACCAGGGCTTCGGCACCGGCCGACGCGCAGATGGTGCGGTCGAGTTGCGATGCGCCCAGGCGGTGAAAAAAGCGCCGGTCCATGCCTTCGCCCTGCACCATGCCCATGGTGCCCGCGTAGCTGTAGGGAAGGATGGCCTCTGGGTTGCGCGCTGCGATGGTGCCGAGACGCTGCGTGATCTCGGCCAGGGCTTCGTTCCAGCTGACGGGTGCAAACTGGCCGCTGCCCTTGGGGCCCGTCCGCTTGAGGGGCGTGAGGATGCGCTGGGGGTGGTAGCTGCGCTCGGTGTAGCGGGAGACCTTGGTGCACAGCACGCCATCGGTGTGCGGGTGGTCGGGGTTGCCCTGCACGCGGGTGGCCACGCCGTTTTCCACCGTGGTGAGCAGGGCGCAGGTGTCGGGGCAGTCGTGCGGGCAGGCTCCACGCACCTGCAAGGGGGCAGACGGCAGGGAATTGGCGGCAGATGGCGAGGGCATTCGGTGGGTCGGTCGGTAAACTGCAGGATAGGTAATAAAGTGCATACCTTGTGCCCTGTCCAGGAAGGCTGCCTACCGGCAGCACCGGGGGGGCGCACTCGATTCACAAGAGCAGAGATTTCACCATGAACCAAAAGGCAATAGGGCGCAGACAATTTTCAGTAGGCTTGGGCGCGGCAGCGCTGGGCGGCTTCAATCTGGCACAGGCGCAAGGCGAAGGCCGTATCGTGCTGGGGCAGTCGGCGCCCTTCACCGGCCCTTCGGCCCAGTTGGGCATCCAGTTCAACCTGGGCGCCAAGCTCTTTTTTGACCGACTCAATGCCCAGGGCGGCGTGGGCCGGCGCACGGTGGAAATCCGCACCATGGACGACGGCTACGAGCCCGACCGCTGCGCCGAAAACACCAGAAAGCTGATTGCCGACGACGTGTTTGCGCTGTTTGGCTACATCGGCACCCCTACCAGCCTCGCGGCGCTGCCGATTTTCACCCAGGCCAAAGTGCCGTTTTTTGGCCCCTTCACCGGGGCTGAGGCGCTGCGCCAGCCCTTCAACCGCCTGATTTTTCATGTGCGCGCTTCGTACTACGACGAAACCGCGCTCATCGTGCGCCAGCTCACCAACCTGGGGCTCAAGAAGATTGCGGTGTTCTACCAGAACGATGCCTACGGCAAGGCGGGGCTCGACGGCGTGACGAAAGCCTTGGCTGATCTCAAGCTCGCCCCGGTGGCCACAGCCACGGTGGAGCGCAATTCCACCGACGTGAAGGCCGCCGTGGACAAGCTGGTGCCCGCCATGCCCGACGCCGTGGTGCAGATTTCGTCCTATGGGGCCAGTGCTGCGTTTGTGCGCGCAGCGCGCAAGGCGGGCTTTGGTGGCACGTTCTACAACGTGTCGTTTGTGGGCACGCAGGCGCTGGCCGATGAACTGGGCAAGGACGGTGCGGGTGTAGTGGTGTCGCAGGTCGTTCCTTCGCCCTACCAGCCCTCGCGCCAGATCACGCGCGAGTTTCTGGAGGCCATCAAGAAGGGCGGCGACAAGGTGCAGGCCAACTATTCCAGCCTGGAAGGGTACCTGGCAGCCCGCGTTTTCACCGAAGGCCTGCGTCCGGCGCTGGCCGGTGGCAAGCTCAGCCACGACAGCTTCATCGCAGGCATGGAATCCCTGGGGTCGCAGGTGATTTCCGGGTTCCCGGTGTCTTTCAGCAGCTCGGACCACACGGCATCGAGTTTTGTGGAAATGTCCATGCTCACAGGCGACGGCCGCGTCAGAACCTGACTCCGCCAGCGCGGCGGGTGTTCTTTCAGCCCAAGGCGCGCGTGCGCGCCAGTCCCTGCATGAACGCCTCGCAGCGCGCCAACTGTTCCAGGCTCACAAATTCATCGGGCTGGTGCGCCTGCTGAATGCTGCCGGGGCCGCACACCACGGTGGGAATGCCGGCGTTCTTGAAAAGGCCGGCCTCGGTGCCAAAGGCCACCAGCGTGGTGCCTTTCTCACCGGTGAGCTCTTGCGCCAGGCGCGTTACGGCATCGTCCTTGCTGCCCAGAAAACTGGGGATTTCGCAGATGGTCTCGAAGCTGAAACCTGCCGCGGGCGCCACCGTCTTCATGGCCGGCTCCAGCGCCTGGGCGTAGGCCACCACCTCGGCCTGCATCTGGGCGGCGTTGGCGGTGGGCAGGTTGCGAAACTCGTAGCGAAACTCGGCATCGCGCGGCACCACGTTGTCGGCGATGCCGCCGTGAAACTGGCCCACGCTGGCCGTGGAGAACGGCACGTCAAAGCCCGTAAAGCGCGGCTCGTTGCGCTCGAACCCCTCGGCCATGTCGCGCACCCTGCCCACCACGCGGGCCGCCATTTCGATGGCGTTGACCGAGTGCGGCGTGAGCGACGAGTGGGCCTCTTTGCCGCGCACGCAGCACTTGTAGCGGTACACCCCCTTGTGCGCGATGGCGGGCACCATGCTGGTGGGTTCTCCCACGATGCAGGCCAGAGGCCGGATGCCTGCGTCGCGCAGGTCGGCAATCAGTTCCTTCACACCAAAGCAGCCGATCTCTTCTTCGTAGGTGAAGGCAAAGTGCACGGCAAAGGGGGCGTCGCTGTTCAAAAACTGCTCGGCCTGCGAGAGGGCGATGCCAATGAAGGCCTTCATGTCAGCGCTGCCACGGCCAAAAAGCCTGCCGTCCTGCACCACGGCGCCCAGCGGGTCCATGCTCCAGTCCTGTCCGTCCCAGGGCACCGTGTCGGTGTGGCCCGACAGGATGACCCCGGCGGGCTTGCCCTCGCCCAGCGTGGCAAACAGGTTGGCCTTGGTTTTATCGGCGTTCCAGGTCAGGCGGCTTTTCACGCCCAGTTGCGCCAGATGGTCGCGGATGAAATGAATCAGCTCCAGGTTGGAGCGGTGGCTGACGGTGTTCATGCGCACCAGGGTTTGCGCAAGTTCCAGGGCGTGGGGTGAAATCATGGCGTGGGGGCGTCAACGTACGGGTGGGCGGCCATCTGCAAGCCGGGCTAGACTGTGAATTCGTAAGGATGCACATCATGAACGTTATTGATTCCATCGTCACCCAGGCCGCCGGTATTGCCGCAGTGCGCCGGGACATTCACGCCCACCCCGAGCTGTGTTTTGAAGAAGTGCGCACCGCCGATGTGGTGGCACAAAAGCTCACCGAGTGGGGGATTCCCATCCACCGGGGGCTGGGCAAGACCGGCGTGGTCGGCATCGTCAAGGGGCGGGACGGCGGCGCCAGCGGCCGTGCCATCGGCCTGCGCGCCGACATGGACGCGCTGCCCATGCAGGAGTTCAACACCTTTGCCCATGCGAGCCAGCACCACGGCAAGATGCACGCCTGCGGCCACGATGGGCACACGGCCATGCTGCTGGCGGCGGCGCAGCACTTTGCGAAACACCGCAATTTCGATGGCACCGTGTACTTGATCTTTCAGCCAGCGGAAGAGGGCGGTGGCGGCGCGCGCGTGATGATCGAGGACGGCCTGTTGGAGCAGTTCCCCATGCAGGCCGTGTTTGGCATGCACAACTGGCCGGGCATGAAGATGGGCCAGTTTGCCGTGAGCCCGGGACCGGTGATGGCTTCCAGCAACGAGTTCAAGATCACCATCCACGGCAAGGGTGGCCACGCCGCCATGCCGCACACCGGCATCGACCCGGTGCCCATTGCCTGCCAGATGGTGCAGGCCTTTCAGACCATCATCAGCCGCAACAAGAAGCCGGTGGATGCGGGCGTGATCTCGGTCACCATGATCCACACGGGCGAAGCCACCAACGTGGTGCCCGACAGTTGCGAGTTGCAGGGCACCGTGCGCACCTTCACGCTGGAGGTGCTGGACATGATCGAGGCGCGCATGAAACAGGTGGCCGAACACACCTGCGCCGCGCATGAAGCCACTTGCGATTTCGAGTTTGTGCGCAACTACCCGCCCACCGTGAATTCGGCTGCCGAGGCCGACTTTGCGCGCAAGGTGATGGCCAGCATCGTGGGCGAGGCCAACGTGCTGGTGCAAGAGCCCACCATGGGCGCCGAAGACTTCGCCTTCATGTTGCAGGCCCGGCCCGGCGCCTACTGCTTTATTGCCAACGGCGACGGCGGGCACCGCGACCTGGGCCACGGCGGCGGCCCCTGCACGCTGCACAACCCGAGCTACGACTTCAATGACGACCTGATTCCGCTGGGCGCCACCTATTGGGTGCGGCTGGCCGAAGAATGGCTGGCGCAGGCCCGCGATTGACCGGCGACTGGCCGGTGCAAGGCAGCCGGGACGCTGGGCATCTTCACGAATCGGGCGCGAGTTCTCAGGCGGCACCACCGCGCACGCTCCTTTTGCCATCTGTTCAGGAAACACCATGATCGGTATCGTCCAGGCGTTTGCTCCCACCTACGCGCGTGCACGCACGCAGTTCCTGGAGGCCGCCGCCACGGCCAGCCTGCCGATCGAATCGCACCGCCATCCTTTGCTGGGGCGCGATGGCGAAGACCTGGCCATGGACGTGGTGCGCGATGGCCCACCCGACGCCGACAAGCTGCTCATCGTGAGCAGCGGCTGCCATGGGGTGGAGGGGTTTTGCGGCAGTGGCGTGCAGGTGTTTGCGCTGCACGACCAGGAGTGGCGCGACCTGGCGCACGCCCAAGGCGTGGCCGTGCTGTACATCCATGCGCTCAACCCCTATGGGTTTTCGCACCTGCGCCGCACCACGCACGAGAACGTGGACCTGAACCGCAATTTCCACGACTTCAGCCAGCCACTTCCCGTCAACGCCGCTTACCGCGAAGTGGCACCGCTGCTGCTGCCCCATGCGTGGCCACCGCAGGCGGACAACGTGCAGGCGGTGCAGGCCTACATCGCCACGCATGGCGCAGCGGCCTGGCAGGCCGCCATCACGCGCGGGCAGCATGAGTTTGCCCAGGGCCTTTACTTTGGTGGCACGGCGCCGACCTGGAGCAACCAGACGCTGCGCGCCGTGCTGCGCCAGCATGGCCGCCGGGCATCGCGCGTGGGCTGGATTGATCTGCACACGGGCCTGGGGCCCAGCGGCCTGGGCGAGCGCATCTACTGCGGGCCTGACGATGCCGCCGCCGTGCAGCGCGCGCGCCACTGGTGGGCAGGCGATGGCGCCACGCCCGTCACTTCCATCTACGACGGTTCGTCCACCTCGGCTTTTCTTACCGGGCTGATGTGGAGCGCCATCCTGGACGAATGCCCCCAGGCCGAGTTCACCGGCATTGCCATGGAATACGGCACGCAGCCATTGCAGGACGTGCTGCAGGCCCTGCGTGCCGAGCACTGGCTTTATCTCCACCCACAGGCCCCCGCTGCACAGGCCGCGCAGATCAAGGCACAGATGCTGGCAGCGTTCTACACCGACACCGACGCCTGGAAGGGCCAGATCATCAGCCAGGCGCGGCAATCGATGTTCCAGGCGGTGCAGGGACTGAACCGGCCCTGAGAGCGTGAATACGTTCTAAGATACAGCGCAGCAAATTTTTGCCGACACCGTTCTCTACCCAACCTTTCCATCAAGGACCAACGACATGGCCGACCTGAACGCCACTTTCGAAGCCGCTGTGGCCAATTCCAAAAACCTCAGCGAGCGTCCCGATAACGTCACGCTGCTGAAGATCTATGCGCTGTACAAGCAGGCCACGGCGGGCGACAACACCGAAAAGAAGCCCAGCTTCTCCGATGTGGTGGGTCGCGCCAAGTGGGACGCATGGGAAAAGCTCAAGGGCACCGGTCTGGATGCCGCCAAGCAGCAGTACATCGACCTGATTGAGTCGCTCAGCTGAAGCGCGGGTCACGTCCATGAAAAAAGCGGCTTCATGCCGCTTTTTTCATGGGCCGATGCGGCGCACAGTGCGTCCCAAAGTGCGTCAGTCGCGCCAGGTCACGCTGTCGCCCGGTGCTGCGCGCTGCGTGCGAAACCCGTTGGCCGGATGCGCCGTGTCGGCCAGGCCGAACGAGATGCCGCACACGATGCTGCGGTCCTGCGCAATGCCCAGCACCTCGCGCAGAACACTGGGGTAGGCGGCCAGCGCGGCCTGCGCAATGGTGGCCACGCCCAGGCTGTGGGCGGCCAGCAAAAAGTTGGCAACGTAGGCGCCGCAGTCCACCGCGCCATACACGCCCAGGGCCTCGTCGCTGGTGACGATGGCCACATGCGGCGCACCGAACATGGTGAAGTTTTGGGCGGCCTGCCGGGCCGAGGCCTCGCGGTCGCCCTTGGGAATGCCCAGGGCTTCGTAAAGGCCCCAGCCGCATTCGCGGCGCCGCTCCTGGTACACGCCCCGGTATTCCCGCGGCCAGGGCAGGTCGGGCGCCGGTGGTTCGGCGGCCACATGGGCCTGCAGGGCGCTGCGCAGGCGCGCCAGCGTGGCACCGCTGGCAATGGTGAGCTGCCAGGGCTGCGCATTGCACCATGAGGCCGTGCGCTGCGCGGCGGCAAGGATGCGGTCGATGGTGGCGCGGTCCAGCGCCTGCGGCAGGAAAGCGCGGCAGCTGTAGCGGGTGTGCAGCAGGGCGGACAGCGTTTCGTAGGCGGGCGTTGTCCCGGCCGGTGTGGTGGCGGACGGTGGTGTGTGCGGTGCTGTCATTTCAGGCTTTGCGGGCCGCAGCCTTGGCGGGCGCGCGGCGGGCCGTGGTGCTGTCTTTGACGGCCTTGGCCGGTTTCTTTTGGGTTGCCGGTGCCATGTGCGCAGCGGGGTGGGGGGCGTTGAGCAGTGCATCGAGCTGCTCACCGATTTCTGCTTCGATGCGGTCCTTGAAGGCGCCAAACAAAAAGCCCAGCGCGGCCTTCATTTCAAACTGGTGGGCATCCACCAGCAGGGTGCCTTTCACGCCGGCACGGCTGAAATACAGGGTGTCCTGCGTATCGCCTTCTTCATAGCTGCAGTCCATGTCGAACTTTTTTTCGGCCTTTTCGGCCCAGGACACGCCGACCTTGCGGGCTTCTTGGAAGCCCAGGTGGTGTTCGCGGTGGATGTGGATGTCAGGCACCGGGTGGCTCCTTGGGGGGTGATAGTGCGCGCAGGCTCTGGTGGCGTTGCGTTTCGGGCTGTTTTGCCAGTTGTCTGACAGCATCATAAAACCGGGGCCACTGGTGGCCCTCACGCGCGAAAAGGGCTTCGAACGCGGGCACCAGTTCGTCGTAGGCGGCCTGTGCGGCAAAGCTGGCGTTGTTGGCATGGGCCACCCAGCGGTCATAACCCGCCAGCTGCGCGGCATTCATGGCGGTGGGGCGATCGCTGGGGGCCTCCAGCCAGCCGGCCCGCAGCGCGGCGTAGTCGCTTCGAAAGGATTGCATTGCTTCTGTTTTCATAGCTGTTAGCGCTTTACTGTCATGGGCTGGAGCCTGTTTTTGC
This sequence comes from Acidovorax sp. BoFeN1, assembly GCF_003345135.1. Lineage (NCBI taxonomy): Bacteria > Pseudomonadati > Pseudomonadota > Betaproteobacteria > Burkholderiales > Comamonadaceae > Acidovorax > Acidovorax sp. BoFeN1. The sequence continues at coordinate 10,514 of NZ_QOZT01000059.1, read as the reverse complement.
TTATAAATCGCAGCCAGCTTCTCCCGGGTGGCGCGCGTCAGGGCGCGGAAGGCATTGCGCCGCGCGCTGCTTTCGGCAAAAGCCTGGCGGGCCTGTGGTGTGGATTGGGTCGCCAGCCACTGCGCGCTGCCCAACCGCTCTACCGCCGTGGCAAACGATTCGTTGAACAGTGTGTCGCCCGGTGCATAGACCACCTGGTGCGCCAGCTCGTGGAACAGCAGGCGCACAAACTCGCCCTCGGGCCAGGCGATGAACGTGCTGAGCAGCGGGTCGCCGCCCGCCCAGTTCATGTAACCCAGGGTGGAGTAGGCGGGCACGCCATACACCTCGACTTCCAGGCCTTGCTGTGCCAGTTGTGCGGCCTCGGCCCGGGCATCGGCTTCGGCGAAGTAACCGCGATAGCCAATGCAGCCCGTGACCGGAAAGCACCAGGTGTGCAGCGTGAGCGCGTAGGGCGGCGCGGCCACTACGTTCCACACGGCGGCGGGGCGCTTGAGGTCTGCATAGCGGCGGTAGCTGGCGTTGTCGGGCAGGCCCAGCTCGGCCACGGCAAAGGCGCGGGCGCGCTGGGCCAGATGCAGGCGCTCGCGCAGTGCGGGGGTGGTGTCGGTGCGGGTGATCCACTGGTCGATGGGATCGGCCGCCTGCATGATCTGCAGGTGCCCACGCACGGATTGCCAGTAGTACCCGAGCGTGCTGCCCTGGCTGGCGCATCCCGGCAGTGCCAGCACCATGAGGCAGAGCAGGGCAAGGCGTGGCAGAAACGAAGGGGGCATGGCGGCAGGGCAAAAAAGGGGGAGTCTGCAGTGTAGACACAAGGCCCGGGCAGGGCTTGCCCACCAGTTTCTGCGAAACGGATACGGGGTTGTGCGCGTGCAGGTCATCCCTAGAATGCACCATGACCCACGTTGTTCCCGAGCCGACCGCCGATGTGCCCACGGGCCTGTGTGTGGATGACGCCGGTTGCCCGCGCTGCAGCTGGTGCCAGGCCACCCCCGGCTATCGCCACTACCACGACCATGAATGGGGTTTCCCCGTGGCAGACGACCGACGTCTGTTCGAGAAGCTGTGTCTGGAGGGCTTTCAGTCGGGCCTGAGCTGGCTCACCATCCTGAACAAGCGCGAGGGCTTTCGTGCGGCGTTTGCCCACTTCGATGCGGAGCAGGTCGCGGCCTTGGGCGCGCGCGACGTGGAGCGCCTGGTGCAGGACGCAGCCATCGTGCGTCACCGGGGCAAGATCGAGTCCACCATCAACAATGCGCGGCGCGTGCTGGAGCTGCGCCGCGAGTTTGGTTCGCTGGCGCACTACGTGTGGCGCCATGAGCCTGCGGCCGCCGACCGGCCCGGTCGCATCACGCGCGAGGTGGCGCGCACCCTGTCCACGTCGCCCGCGTCCATTGCCCTGGCCAAAGACCTGAAAAAGCGCGGCTGGAGTTTTGTGGGGCCCACCACGGTGTATGCCTTCATGCAGGCCATGGGGCTGGTGAACGACCATCTGGAAGGTTGCCATGCGCGCACCCTGGCCTTGAAGGCGCGGGCAAAGTTTGTGGTGCCGTGAAGACCGGGCTGTATTGCCGACCTGTCACGGTGCGCCGCCGACCGGCCCTGCCCGCATGAAGCACGTTTGCCCCCATTGCCAGCAGCCCGGCGTCAGCAACGCAGCGCTTCGCTGGTCCACGCGAGAGGGCCCTGCGCAATGCGGCGACTGCGGCGGGCTGTCGCATGTGCTGGCCAGCACGGCCAACGCCATTGGCGTGTTCACCTGGATGACGCCGATCGGTGGCCTGGTGCTGGGCGCGGCGTTTGCGTCCGTTGGGATTGTGGTGGCTGGCTTGCTGGTGGCGGGTTTGGGCAATGTGTGGATGTGGCGCCGGTGCGAGCTGTTTCCGACAGAGAGAAAGACCGCACAAACTGCGCGCCGTGTGGGCTGGGCGGCTGCGCTTGTTTCGGCAGTAATGGCGTTCCTGGGCTGACCTTGGCAGACGGGCGGATCAGGGTGCGACAGGCCCGGGGTGCCAGCGACTATTGCCGCACTACCGGCCGCAGCATCCACAACGCCGCCAGCGCCGCCACACCCAGCAGGGAGGTAACCCACAAGGCCGCAGCGCCCACGCCATCGATCAGCAGTCCAAACAGCAGCGGCGCAAAGGCCTGTGCCACGCGGGCGGGTGCCATCATCAGGCCCTGGCGTTCGCCGTAGCCCGCCGGGCCGAAAAACGCCAACGGCAGCGTGCCCTTGGCGATGGTCAGGATGCCATTGCCCGCGCCGTGCAGTACGGTGAACACCGCCGCTGCCGGGGCGCCCACCACCATCAGGATGGCCGCGCCCACCGGGTGGGCGGCGGCGGCCAGCTGGGCCGACAGCAGCGGGTGCAGGCGACTCAGCAGGCCAAACTCCAGCAGGCGTGCCACCACCTGGGCGGGGCCCACCAGCGCTGCGATGGCCACCGCCGCCTGCAGTGATGTGCCGCTGGCCTGCAGCAGGCGCGGCAGGTGGGCGGCAATGGCCGTGCTGGTGAACCAGGTCACGGCAAAGACAAACGACAGCAACACCGCAGTGCGCAGCGCGTGGGGCGCGTCGGAGGCCGCAGGCGTCGGCAATGCCTGCGTGGCTTTCTCCGAGGCGGGCGCCGGTGCCGGTGCCGGTGCCGGTGCGTTCTGCCCGGTTGCCGCGTTCTCGATGCCGGGCAATCCGCCATTGAGTGGCAAGCCCACCAGCAGGTGCAAGGCCGCCCAGCCAAAACATGCGCCACGCCAGCCCCATTGCAATTCCATCCAGGCCGACAGCGGCCAGCCCACGGTGCTCGCGAAACCCGCAATCAGGGTGATGCCGGTGATGGCCCCGCGTGCGCCCTGGCCGTACAGACGCACCAGCGTGGCAAAGGCCGCTTCGTACAGGCCCGAGCCCATGGCCACGCCCATCAGCGCCCAGGCCGCGAACAACCCCACGGGGCCCTGAGCCATGCCCATGCCCGCCAGGCTGGCGGCAAACAACAGATTGGTGCCGACCAGCACCGGGCGGCCGCCGTGCCGGTCAATCGCCCGGCCCGCCAGCGGCCCCAGCAAGGCCGACACGATGAGCGCCAGCGAGAACGCGGCAAACACCATGGACGTTGCCACGCCCAGGTCGCGCGCCATGGGTACCGCCAGCATGGCGGGCAGGTAGTAGGTCGAGGCCCAGGCCAGCGTTTGCGCGCAGCCCAGGCGTGCCACGGTCCAGCGTTGGGACGATGGCCTCATGGCAGGTTGTGCGGCACGGTGTGCAGACGGGGGGCGCGAGGGTGTGCTGCGGGCGGTGCGTCAGGCGCGTCGGCCTTTGGCATCGATGACCACTTCACCGTCCTCCTTGGTGAAGGCTCCCTTCTGCGGTGTGGGCAGGATGTCCAGCACCTGCTCGGACGGGCGACACAGCCGCGTGCCCAGCGGCGTGACGACGATAGGACGGTTGATGAGGACGGGGTGGGCCAGCATGGCATCAATGAGCTGCGTGTCGGTCACGCCAGGGGCGCCCAGGTGCAGTTCTGTGAACAGCGCTTCCTTGGTCCGCACTGCGTTGATCACTGGCTGGCCGGTGGCCGCAATCAGTGCTAGCAGCGTGGCGCGGTCGGGTGGGGTCTTCAGATATTCGATGACCTCGGGCTCGGCGCCGCTGTTGCGGATCATGGCCAGGGTGTTGCGGGACGTACCGCATTGGGGGTTGTGATAGATGGTGATGCGGGGCATGGCTGGGTCGGTGGTGGGGGGAGTGCAGCTTCAGGCGCTGGCAGGTCGGGGCGTGAATGGATCCGCCGCGCGGGGCGCGGGCCTGTGCAGCGACGGCAAGATGGTAGCCATGATCAGGCGGCTTGCAGGGGCGACTGTTAGCGCGCCATCTCCAGGTGGTCCAGCAGCACGAAATCCGTGCCCGGTGCCGGCTGGGCGAACAACGCCAGGCTGTTGAAACGCAGCGGGGGCAGGTCGGAGAAGAACTCCTGTGCGGCGTCGAACACCAGGGCCTGTGTCTGGGCGTCCACCTGTTGCAGGGGGCCGGTGATGGGCAGGTAAAACCGGTACTCGTCCAGCTTGAGCGGGTGGCTTGGGTGCTGCAGCAATTGGGCCTGCCGGTGCGTCAGGTCTGCGGACTGCTGATGGGCCAAACCGGCGTCGGACGGCGGCGCTGCCAGCGGTTGCAGCTGGGTCATGCACCGTGCGGCAGCCTTGTGGATGAGCGCATTGGCAGCGGGGGAGGCGAGCGGTACGAGCGCCAGAAAGTCGTCGATGCGCTCCACATGCAGGGGTGGCAAAACCACCGGTTCCAGGCTGTGTGCCACCGTTTGAACTTCGTGGTGCAGCGTGACCCAGTCGGTGCCGACAGCCAGCGCAAACGGAGCCATGAGTGCGGCATGCCAGCCATGGATGCGTGGCGCAGCGGTCAGCTCCAGCAGGTCTTGCGGGCTCACGCCCTCAATCTCTGGTTGCTGCAGGGGCTGCAGCAGTGCGGCGCAGCGGCCCAGCCAGTGGCTTCCGGCCAGCCAGCCCAGGCTGCCAGGGTTGGGTGCGTAAGACACCGCGTAGCGGTGGGCGGCGGAGGGCGTGCCGTGGTGCATGGCGGGATTGTGGTGCGGGGTGCAAACGGGGCGCGGGCAGTGGTCGCATTGCTCAGCCGCCTTTGTCTCCGTTCACCCAGCCCAGATCCAGCGGGCGGTCTTCAAACTCGGTGTTGAGCACCACGGTGCTGGTGGTGCGTGCCACGCCCGCAATGGCCTTGATCTCGTACAGCACATCCTCCAGCGCGCGCGCATGGGTGGTACGCACTTTGGCCAAAAAGTCGTATTCGCCCGCCACGCTGTGCAGCTCTTGCACCTGCGGCATGGCACGCAGACGCGGTGCCACGTCACGGCAGTGGATGCCGCCGTCGTTGCGGATGGCCACGAAAGCCGTGAAGTTCAGCCCCACCCGCTCCGGGGCCACGCTGATCGAGAAGCGACGGATTACCCCTTTGTCGAGCAGCTTCTTCACGCGCTCATGCACGGCAGCGGTGGACAACCCCACTTCAGTCCCCACGTCGGCATAGGAACGTCGGCCATCCGCGCCAAGCGCCGAAATTATTCTGGCGTCCATGTCATCTGTCTGAATATTTGCTTGCATGTCGGCTAAATTTTGGTAAAAATTCCGAAAACCTCGTGGTTTCCATAAATTATTCGGTAAGGGGAAGAATATGCCGGCAATTTTCAATGCGCAAGCCCGTGTGCAGCGCACCTGGGCCGTTGCGGTGGCCTTGCTGCTGGTCTATGTGGTGTGGGGCACCACGTACTTCGCCATCGGCATCGCACTGCAAACGATGCCGCCCCTGCTGATGAACGCGATCCGTTTTCTGTGCGCAGGTGGCGTGATGCTGCTGATCGCGCTCATGCAGGGGCATGCGCTGCCGACGGTGCAGCAGTGGCGCAACTCGGCCCTGGTTGGCGGGCTGATGGTGTTTCTGGCCATGAACCTGATTGGCTTAGCGCAAAAGCTGGGCATCGGTTCGGGCCTGATGGCCACCGTGGTCACCACCATGCCCATGTGGCTGGCGCTGTGGTCGCGCTGGGGCGGCGAGCGGGTACCGGCCACCAGCTGGATCGGGCTGGCACTGGGCGTGGCCGGGGCACTGCTGCTGGCGCTGGAGAGCGATTTTTCGGCCACCTGGCTCGGTGCGCTGCTGGCATTTGGTGCGCCGCTGTGCTGGAGCGTCGGCTCCTACGCCTCGCGCAAGTTGTTGTTGCCGCCGCCCGCCATGGCCTCGGCGGCGCAATGGCTTACGGGAGGTGCCATGGGTTTGGGCGTGGCCTTGTGGGTGGAGCCCCTGGGTGCACTGGCGCAGGTGAGCGCCGTCTCGTGGGCGGCCTGGGTGTATCTGCTGGTCTTTGGAACCCTGGTTGCGCTCAATGCCTACCTGTGGCTGTTGCAAAACACCTCGGCTGCTTTGGCTGGCAGTTATTCGTTTGTGAATCCGGCCGTGGCCCTGGTGGTTGGCGTGGGCATGGGGGGAGAGCGATTGACGGGCTGGGTGTTCGCCGCGTTACCGCTGGTGGGGGCTGCGCTGGCATTCATCCTCTATGGCCCGACGATGTGGGCCTGGTGGCTGAAACGGCGGCGTGTGGACCCAAGCCTGGCCCGTGAAGCGCAGCGGCCCTCTGTCTGAAGCTGGCCGGGTGGGCGCGGTGCGCTGGGCCCAGCAAAGTTGGCGTGCTGGTGGCGAACAATCGGTACTTTCAATGCACCGCAGTGTTGCCAGGATGCACCGGGCCTTGCGGTTGTGTGGGCTGCCTCTTAGGTACACATGGATGCAGAAACCAAAGGTAAGTAAATCGAAGCTTTGCTGCGCAAAAAAATGGTTTCAGACCCACCCCGCTAACTGGAGGGCAGCGATAGGCCGGCTGCTGGCCATCGGCAAGGCAACGCTGGTAAGTCGCGCGCTTCCTTCCCGGGCTGATGCAGTGTTGACGTGCCGGTGTGCAACATTCAAGAATGCACAATCATGAAGCACTTGCTGCACATACTCGAAGGGCGTCTTCAGACGCTGCCGGTCCGCATGGCGGTTCAGCTGCCTGCGGGGCAGCAGCTGGGTGCGCGTGACGCGGCCGTAACTTTGCGGTTTCGGGACCGCATGGCGCTGGTGGCCCTGGCCTCGGGGGAAATTGGCAAGGTCGGTGCGGCGATTGTCGAGGGCAAGGTGGCGTTGGAAGGCAGCATGCGCGCACTGATGGCCGCTGCCGCCGGGCTGCTGGCGCGCAACCCGGTGCAGGACTCGCGCCATCACTGGTGGCGCCAGGTGCTGGCGCGTGCGCGATCGATGGCGGTGCACTCCGTGCCGCAGGATGCGCGCCAGGTGCAGTTTCACTACGACCTGTCGGATGATTTTTATGCGCTTTGGCTGGACCCGCGCAGGGTGTATTCGTGTGCCTATTTTCGCGACCCCACCATGACGCTGGCGCGCGCGCAGGAGGCCAAGCTGGATCTGATCTGCCGCAAGCTGCGTCTTCAGCCGGGTGAGCGTTTTCTGGATATAGGCGCCGGCTGGGGTGCCCTGCTGCTGTGGGCTGCGGAGCACTATGGTGTGGATGCGACGGGCATCACGGTATCGCGCAACCAGCATGCGCATGTGCAGCAACTCATAGCGGCACGCGGGCTCGCGGGGCGGGTGCGCGTGCAGCTGTGCGACTACCGGGAACTCCAGGCCGAAAAGCCTTTCGACAAGGTGGCATCCGTGGGCATGTTCGAGCATGTGGGGCGGGCGAAGATGAGCGCCTACTTCGCCACCGTGCGAAACCTCTTGCACCCCGGCGGGCTGCTGCTCAACCACGGCATCACCGCCGGTGGTGTGGACAACGCGCAACTGGGCGCCGGCATGGGCGATTTCATCGAGCAATACATCTTTCCGGGTGGCGAGTTACTGCACGCCAGTGCCGTGTTGCACGACATGGCGCAGGCCGGGCTGGAGATGGTGGACACCGAAAATCTGCGCCCCCATTACGCCCGCACGCTGTGGGCCTGGTCGGACGCGCTGGAAGCCGCGCTGGAACCTGCACGCCAGGTGCTGCTGGCGCAGACGGGGCCGGAGCGGGCAGACAAGGCATTGCGCGCCTACCGTCTGTATCTGGCGGGCAGTGCCCTGGGGTTTGAGCGCGGCTGGATGGCACTGCACCAGATGCTGGCAGTGCACCCCGATGGCAACATGGGCTCTGGCACGTTGACGGGGGCACAATCGGCTTATCCGTTCACGCGCGACTACATCTACACCGAGGCACCCACGTCATGCTCTACAAATTCAAATCCCGCTCCGCTCCCGATCTGATCATGCTCGAACCCCACGGGCGCCAGATTCTTCAGATTATCGGCAAGACGCCCGGTCCCACCGGCATCATCACGGCCGCACAGATTCCGGCGGCCATGGCTGCGCTGCAAGCCGCTGTTGCGGCCGATGAGGCGTTAACCGATGCGCAGGAGCCGACGGACGATGAGGCCGTCGAGCGCCCGGACACCGTGCGCCTGCACCAGCGCGCGGCGCCGTTTCTTGAAATGCTGCGCCGTTCTGTGGCGCAAGAGCACGACGTGGTGTGGGGCGCCTGAAGCGACCCCTGGTTTTGCGCAGTCCTCAATCGACCTTTGCGCCCGAGGCTTTCACCACGCCCGCCCATTTGCGGTGCTCATTGTCAATATGCCGGGTGAACTCGGCGGGGGTATTGCCTCCGGGGATGGCCCCCTGCGCCAGCAGCCGCTCTTTCATGGCCGGTGATGCCAGGGCCTTGGCCACTTCCTGCTGAATGCGGTTGACGATGTCGGGTGGCGTTCCTGCAGGCGTCAGCAGGCCAAACCATGAACTCGCCTCATAGCCCTTGAGCGCGGGGCCCCCGGCCTGCTCCACCGTGGGCACGTCGGGCAGCGCGGCAGAGCGCTCGCCACTGGTCACCGCCAGCGCGGTCAGCTTGCCTGCCTTGATCTGCGCCATGGACGATGGCAGGTTGTCAAACATTACATCGGCATTGCCCGCCACCATGTCCATCAGCGCCGGCCCTGAACCTCGGTACGGCAGGTGCAGCATGTAGGTACCTGTCATGCTCTTGAACAGTTCTCCCGCCAGATGGATGGACGTGCCGTTGCCGCTGGACGCCATGTTCATCTTTCCCGGACTGGCTTTGGCCACACGGATGAAGTCCTGCACGTTTTTCACGCCCAACGCCATGGCCTTGTCGGCATTCATCACCATTACATTGGGCACCGCAGCCACCAGCGTCACCGGGGCAAAGTCCTTGATGGGGTCGTAGGGCAGCTTGGCGTAAAGGGCCCGGTTGATTCCGTGCGTTCCCACGGTCCCCATCAGCAGGGTGTAGCCATCGCCGGGCGCCCGGGCCACGATCTCTGCGCCCACGTTGCCTCCGGCGCCCGCCCGGTTGTCCACGATGAACTGCTGGCCAAACGCACGGCTAAGGTCCGGCACCAGCGCACGCGCCAGGATGTCGGTAGTGCCACCGGGCGCAAAGGGCACGACGATGCGCACCGGCTTGGTGGGCCAAACGCCCTGGGCATGCGCGGATGGCAGCACCGCGAATGTGCAGGCCAACGTGACAGCCGCCACGGTAGCAACGCTGCGGCGACGGAAGGTGTTGATGCGTGGGGTCATGGTGTTCCTTTCTGTGAAGACCCCTTGGTTCTCCGCGTCCTGTGCCGGGCGGTGCAGGTGGATAACCCCAAGCACACTGCTGTGCTCACGCAGCCCCAGGCGGTGGTGTTGCGGGCATTCCCCATGAAAAAAGCCGCCTGGCCCCAGAGGGCAGGCGGCTGACAGCGGCGCGGTGGAAAACCGCTGGGGCTCAGTCGGCGTAGGTGCCAGCGGCCTTGATGACGGCGCCCCACTTGTCGATTTCAGCCTGAACAAACTTCTTGTGCTCTGCGGGCTCGATGCGCTTGTCCGTTACCACCACGGCACCCAGACCCTCCTGCTTCTTGATGAATTCGGGGTCTTTCAAGGCAAGCTTGAGGGCATCGTTGATCTTGGTCACGATGGCCGAGGGCGTGCCCTTGGGTGCATACAAACCGTGCCAGATGGTCACTTCAAAGTTCTTCAGGCCCGACTCTGCCAGCGTGGGCAAGTCCTTCAGAGCCGGGGTCTTCAGGCGTTTGGAGGTGGTCACGGCAAAGGCCTTGACCTTCTTGCCTTCAATCTGCGAGGTGGTGTTGGTGGTCTGATCGCACAGCAGATCGATCTGGCCACCGATCAGGTCGGTGATGGCTGGCGCAGTGCCCTTGTAGGGAACCGTGGTCATTTCGACCTGCATGGCGTTCTGGAACATCAGGCCGCACAGGTGGGACGCAGCGCCCAAGCCTGCATTGCCCAGATTGATCTTGCCCTTGTTCTGGGCGATCCATCCGGTGAGCTCCTTCATGTTGTTCGCAGGGATGTTGGGCCGTGCGATCAGGGTCATGGGCACGTCGTTGACCATGCCCAGGTATTCGAAATCGTTGGGCACGCTGAACGACAGCTTGCGATACAGCGCAGGCATGGTGGACATGCCGATGTGGTTGAGCAGCAGGGTGTAGCCATCGGGGGTGGCGCGGGCCACGCGGGCTGCACCGATCGAGCTGCCGGCACCTGCCGTGTTGTCCACGACGACGTTGGCGCCCAGTGGCTTGCGCAAGGCTTCGGCCAGGTCACGCGCTACGCGGTCCGTAGGGCCGCCTGCAGTGAAGGGCACCACCAGAGTGACGGTCTTGTCCTTGGCGGGGTAATCCTGGGCGTGGGCACCCAGCGAGGCGGCCGCAGCGATGGCAATCAGTGCCAGTTTCGGCATTGTTTTCATGAAAGGCTCCTGTACTTGGACGCGCAATGATAGCGAGCCCTCCCAAGGGGCGTATTGAGGAAATCACTTAGCAGGCTGCTGAAATACTCCCCACCGACAGTCCGCGACAGCCGCCCAGCCGCGACAATCAAGCCCCCCACTGACCAGACAGACGAGCCATCCATGCGCGGAGCCGACACCTTCACCGAGAGCCTG
>NZ_QOZT01000058.1:0-24760 GCF_003345135.1 Acidovorax sp. BoFeN1 | reverse complement strand
GTTCGCGCACTTCCATTTCGACGAGTTCGAGCAGCTCTTCGTCGTCCACCATGTCGCACTTGTTCAGGAACACGATGATGTAAGGCACGCCCACCTGGCGGGCCAGCAGGATGTGTTCACGGGTCTGAGGCATCGGGCCGTCAGCGGCCGAGCACACCAGAATGGCGCCGTCCATCTGGGCAGCGCCGGTGATCATGTTCTTCACATAGTCGGCGTGACCGGGACAGTCGACGTGGGCGTAGTGGCGGTTGGCCGTTTCGTATTCCACGTGGGCGGTGTTGATCGTGATGCCGCGGGCCTTTTCTTCAGGCGCTGCGTCGATCTGATCGTAGGCCTTGGCTTCGCCGCCGAACTTGGCGGACAGCACCGTGGCGATGGCCGCCGTCAGCGTCGTCTTGCCATGGTCCACGTGGCCGATGGTGCCCACGTTGACGTGGGGCTTGGTGCGTTCAAACTTACCTTTTGCCATTTTTAATTCTCCAAAGAGCGATGCCTGTGTATTGGTTTAACGTCTGCATCCGGTTGCTGATTCGCCCTGCACAGGCAACGGGGCGGCACCGGATCGCAGATTGCAAAATAAGTTGCTACTAAGTTTATAGCTACCAACGCTTACTAGATAAGCGCCAGCGGCCTTTTCAGCAAAGTCGATGGGGACACAACAGCGAAGCTGGCATTGCCCCCCAGGACTTATTTGGAGCGCGCAGCCATGATGGCTTCCGACACATTGCGCGGTGCTTCGCTGTAGTGCTTGAATTCCATCGAGTAGGTGGCGCGACCTTGCGTTGCGGAACGCAGCGTGGTCGAGTAGCCGAACATTTCCGACAGTGGCACTTCGGCCTTGATGGCCTTGCCGCCGCCAGGAATGTCTTCCATGCCTTGCACCATGCCGCGACGCGAGGACAGATCGCCCATCACGTTACCGGCGTAGTCTTCAGGCGTTTCCACTTCCACGGCCATCATGGGCTCCAGAATCACGGGGTTGGCCTTGCGGCAACCTTCCTTGAAACCGAAGATGGCAGCCATCTTGAACGCCAGTTCGTTCGAGTCCACATCGTGGTACGAACCGAAGTGCAGCGTGACCTTGACGTCCACCACAGGGTAGCCAGCCAGCACGCCTTGCGTGACGGCTTCGTTGATACCCTTTTCCACGGCCGGGATGAATTCGCGAGGAACCACACCACCCTTGATGGCGTCGACGAATTCGATGCCCTTGCCGGCTTCGTTGGGTTCGATCTTGAGCACAACGTGGCCGTACTGGCCCTTGCCGCCCGACTGGCGCACGAACTTGCCTTCGGCCTCTTCCACCGTCTTGCGGATGGTTTCGCGGTAGGCCACCTGGGGCTTGCCGACGTTGGCTTCCACGCCGAACTCGCGCTTCATGCGGTCCACGATGATTTCCAGGTGCAGCTCACCCATACCGGCGATCAGCGTCTGGCCCGATTCTTCGTCGGTCTTCACGCGGAAGGATGGATCTTCGGCAGCAAGGCGTTGCAGCGCGATGCCCATCTTTTCCTGGTCGGCCTTGGTCTTGGGTTCGACAGCCTGCGTGATCACAGGCTCGGGGAACACCATGCGCTCCAGAATGATCGGCGAGTCGATGTCGCTCAGCGTTTCACCGGTAGTCACGTCTTTCAGGCCCACACAGGCAGCGATGTCGCCGGCGCGGATTTCATCAACTTCGACGCGGTCGTTCGCCATCATCTGCACGATACGGCCAATACGCTCTTTCTTGCCCTTGACCGAGTTGAAAACGGTGTCTCCCTTGGTCAGAACGCCCGAATACACGCGCACAAAGGTCAGCTGACCAACGAACGGATCGGTCATCAGCTTGAACGCCAGTGCCGAGAACTTTTCGCCGTCGTCAGCCTTGCGGGTGACTGGGTTTTCATCTTCGTCGGTACCCGTCACGTCCGGAATGTCCGTCGGTGCAGGCAGGTAGTCGATGACGGCGTCCAGCATGCGTTGCACGCCCTTGTTCTTGAAGGCGGTGCCGCACAGCATGGGGTGGATTTCGGTGGCAATGGTGCGCTGGCGCAGACCCGCCTTGATTTCCTCTTCGCTCAAGTCACCTTCTTCGAGGTACTTGTTCATCAGCTCTTCAGTGGCTTCGGCTGCCGCTTCGACCATCTTCTCGCGCCACTCCTTGGCGGATTCCACCAAGTCGGCAGGGATTTCCTGGTACTCGAACTTCATGCCTTGCGAGGCTTCGTCCCAGATGATGGCCTTCATCTTGAGCAGATCAACCACGCCCTGGAACTTGTCTTCGGCACCAATCGGGATCACGACGGGCACAGGGTTGGCCTTCAGGCGCAGCTTCATCTGCTCGACGACCTTGAAGAAGTTGGCGCCGGTGCGGTCCATCTTGTTCACAAAGGCCAGACGGGGCACCTTGTACTTGTTGGCTTGGCGCCAGACGGTTTCCGACTGGGGCTGCACGCCACCCACAGCGCAGTACACCATGCAGGCGCCATCGAGCACGCGCATGGAACGCTCGACTTCAATCGTGAAGTCCACGTGACCCGGGGTGTCGATGATGTTGAAGCGGTGCTCAGGGTAGGACAGGTCCATGCCCTTCCAGAAGCAGGTCACGGCAGCGGAAGTGATCGTGATGCCACGCTCTTGCTCTTGCTCCATCCAGTCCGTGGTGGCAGCGCCGTCATGCACCTCACCCAGCTTGTGGGTCACGCCGGTGTAGAAAAGAATACGTTCGGTGGTCGTGGTCTTGCCAGCGTCAATGTGGGCCGAGATACCGATATTGCGGTAGCGCTCGATGGGGGTCTTGCGTGCCATGGTGGATCCTTGGTGATCTTTGAATTAGGAGGTCGGAGGGCCATCTTGCAGGCCTGCCCCGACTGTTTTGTGACTGCCCCAATCAACACAAGGCTGCAGGCAAAAAATGCCGGCAGCCTTGGCCCTGACGGGGACAAATCCGCGTTTTTAGAAGCGGAAGTGGCTGAACGCCTTGTTGGCTTCGGCCATGCGGTGCACTTCGTCACGCTTCTTCATGGCGCCGCCGCGGCCTTCGGTGGCTTCGAGCAGCTCGTTGGCCAGACGTTGGGCCATCGACTTCTCGCCACGCTTGCGGGCGGCTTCCTTGATCCAGCGCATCGACAGAGCCAGACGACGGACAGGACGCACTTCGACTGGCACCTGGTAGTTGGCACCACCGACGCGGCGGGACTTCACTTCAACCATGGGCTTGACGTTGTTGATGGCAACAGTGAAAGCTTCCAGAGGGTCTTTATCAGGGTGCTTCTTCTCGATCAGTTCCAGGGCACCATAAATGATGCGCTCTGCAACAGCCTTCTTGCCGCCTTCCATGATCACGTTCATGAATTTGGACAGCTCTACATTGCCGAACTTTGGATCCGGCAGGATTTCACGTTTGGGGACTTCGCGACGACGTGGCATTTTTTCACCTCATTCTTGCTTCAGTTGGCATCTTTTCAGACACCGCGAGAGCCATTCAGGACTCCCACTTACTCGACCCACGCAGACATTTGCGCTTAGGGTCACTACGCTGCATCACCGCGCCACGCGGGAAACAGCACCTTTTATATCGATCAACCGCAGGCTTATTTGGCCTTTGGCTTCTTGGCACCGTACTTGGAGCGCGACTGCTTGCGGTCTTTCACGCCTTGCAAATCGAGCGAACCGCGCACGATGTGGTAACGCACACCGGGCAAGTCCTTGACACGACCGCCGCGAACCAGCACGACGCTGTGTTCTTGCAGGTTGTGGCCTTCGCCGCCGATGTAGGAAATGACTTCGAAACCGTTGGTCAGGCGAACCTTGGCGACCTTCCGCAGAGCGGAGTTTGGCTTCTTAGGCGTCGTGGTGTACACACGGGTGCACACGCCACGGCGCTGTGGAGAGTTTTGCATCGCAGGGCTTTTGGAGTTGGTCGTTTCGACCTGACGCCCCTGACGCACGAGCTGGTTAATGGTTGGCATGAATACGTCCCTAAACGTGAAATGCTTCGTGAAAGCGAAAACGTGAATCCCTTCGGAAATTCCGAAAAGCCTTCTAATGTAGCAGGGCAGACCTCAACGGGCAAGCCCCGTAGAGCTCGGCCCTGCCACTGCTGCATCTATCTGATTGACAGAAACTACCATCAAATTGATGCTTGGCGCTTATGGGTTAAGCGCTGACAGCTATCTTTTTTGATGACCGACAGCACGAGGCGGTTACTTGATCCACAATCGGATCGCATCCCAGGCCCGGCCCAGAACACCTGCCTGCTCGACGCCATCCAGAGCCACCAGCGGCACTTCGGTCAGCGGCTGGTCGCCCAGCACGACCTTGAGCGAGCCAATCGCCTGGCCCTTGGTGAAGGGCGCCACCAATGGGTCCTGGCGCACGATCTGGGTGGTGACCTTGCCGGCGCTGCCCGAAGGCACAGCCACCACGATGGCCTCAGCGCGGCCGATCCGGATGGTACTTTCTGTACCCTTCCACACTGCGGGTGTGGCCACGGGCTGGCCCGCATCGAACAGCTTGACGGCATCAAAGGCGGTGTAGCCCCAGTTCAGGAGCTTTTGGCTTTCGTTGGCGCGGGCATTCTCGCTGGCGGCGCCCAGCACGATGGAAAGCAGGCGGCGCTGACCCACGTTGGGGAAATCACGCTTGGAGGTGGCCACCAGGCAGTAACCGGCAGCAGCGGTGTGACCGGTCTTGAGGCCGTCCACCGTGGGATCGCGGAACAGCAGCGAGTTGCGGTTGTTGCCGTTGGAGGCAGGCGTGCCGGGGTAGCTGTATTGCTTGGTGGCGTAGTAGTGCATGTACTCCGGGAAGTCCTTCATGAGCCGGGTGGCCAGGGTGGCCAGATCGCGCGCCGTGGTGGTGTGGCCGGGTTCCGTCAGCCCCTCGGGGTTCTTGTAGGCCGTGCCCTTCATGCCCAAGGCCTGCGCCTGGTCGTTCATGAGCTTGACGAAATTCTCGACCGTGCCACCCACGCCCTCGGCCAGCGCCATGGTGGCGTCGTTGCCCGACTGCACGATCATGCCCTTGAGCAGATCGTCCACCGGCACCTGCATCTTGGGGTCGATGAACATGCGCGAGCCGGGCATCTTCCAGGCGCGCACGCTCACGGGCAGCTTCTGGTCCAGCGTGACCTTCTTGGCGCGCAGCGCGTCAAACACCAGATAGCCCGTCATGAGCTTGGTGAGCGAGGCCTGCTCAACCGGCGCATCAATGTCTTTGGCCGCCAGCACCTGGTTGGCCGTCACATCGACCAGCATGTAGGTGCGTGCGGCAATCTCGGGGGGCTGGGGCGCCTGGGCGTGGGCCCAGAAGGCGGCGGGCGCGACCGCAGCAAAAAGAGCCAGGGATCGCAGTGCGGGCAGGATTCGTTTCATGGGGCAGAAAAATGGGGCGCAAGGCCCGGGGATAAAAAAGCACAAAAGGTGAAGCCTGAAAACGCCGCCTGGCGCGCGCAGCACCCGCAACGGCCCAGGCTTCACCGCCCAGACTGGAGGTGGCGCACCACCAGATTCTTCAGCAGGGTCAATTGTCCGTGAAAGAAATGGCCGCCACCGGGGACGACTGTGACAGGCAGTATCTGGGGCCGTGCCCAGTCGAGCACTGCCGACAGCGGAACGGTGTCGTCGAGCTCGCCATGCAGCACCAGCGTGCGCAGATGGGCTTCGGGCGGCACGGGGGCCACGGTGAAGCGGCTTGCTGCGGTGCCAACCAGCACCGCCTGCGCCACCTCGCGCTCGCCCCAAAGGGCGGCCAGTGCGTGGCTGGTGACAAAAGCGCCAAACGAGAAACCTGCCAGCGCTATCGGGCCCTGGGGCGCCACCTGCTGCACCACGGCCAGCAGATCCTGCAGCTCGCCGCGCCCCTCGTCGTGTACGCCGGCGCTGGCGCCCACACCCCGGAAATTGAACCGCACCGTCGTCCAGCCGCATTGGGTGAAGGCGCGCGCCAGGGTCTGCACCACCTTGTTGTCCATGGTGCCGCCAAACAGTGGATGGGGATGGGCCAGGATGGCCACGCCACGGGGGGCCGCGCCGTCGGGCAGGGACGCTGCATCGCGGGCGGCCTCGATGGTTCCTGCGGCGCCAGTCAGCGTCAGTCGTTCGGTTTGTACATTCAAGGTTTACTACTTATTTGATAGCACATAGCGCTTATCACATAAGCGCCAGACGCCAAAAACACTCAAAACACACAGAGCAGCGCTCAGCGCCCCAGTTCTGCTGGCGTGACCAGGCGATGGACGATCTTGCCGTTCTTGAGGTGCGATTCCACGATTTCATCCACATCGTTGGCATCTACATAGGAATACCAGGTTCCCTCGGGGTACACCACGGCCACGGGGCCGGCTGCGCAGCGGTCCAGGCAGCCCGCCTTGTTCACCCGCACCTTGCCGGGGCCCGCCAGCCCAGCCGCCTTGACCTGATCTTTGCACCGGTCAAAAGCCTCCTGGGCGCCGTGGTGGGCACAACTGTTTTCGCCGTTGGCACGGTCGTTCAGGCAAAAAAAGATGTGGCGGGCGAAATAGCCAGGCGCCGCGGCGGGTGTGGAGGGGGTGTCGCTCATGGGGACATTCTAGTTTTTCGGCTCCCGGCGCGACACCCGAAAGAACACATACGCCAGTGCGGCATAAGGCCACAGCCAGCCGACCCACTGGCCCAGGCCAAAAAATCGGATGAACCGCCCCTGCTCCCAGATTTGTAGCGTCTGGGCAAAATAGGCACTGGTGGGCGCCTGGTTGAGCAGCCCCAGGTGCCACGCCAATGCCAGCAGCAGCACCGCCGCACTGGCGCGCCGCGGCAAAGCCAGCAGCATCGCCGCCAGCGCCAGCGCAGCCCACACCCCCACGCGCGTGGGCAAACCCAGCCAGCTCCAGGCGTGCAAAGGCCCCCAGCTCAAAGCCGCCGACAGGGCCGTCACCCCGATGCCCACCACCACCACGGCAAGGGCAAAAAGGGCCCGGCGCCCCACATGGCGAATGACGCAATACCCAAGCAGGCAGGGGATCAGCAGCCCCAGCGTCACGCACAGCAGCTCGCCGCCCGGCGACAGGGGCTCCAGTGGCACGTCGCGCACCGGCAACCAGCCAAGAAAGGGGGTGTCGGCCAGCATGTCTTCAAGGCCCAGCTCCAGCCGCTCCAGCACCTGGCCCAGGCCAAAAGGCACGGCCGCCGGAAACAACAGCGCCATGGGCCACAGCGCCAGCAGCACCAGTGCTCCGCGCGCATCCTGCACAAACCAGCGGGCGCGGAAATCGCTCCAGCGGTCGATGGCTCCCCAGCGCTCCAGCAGCGCTGCCGCGCACGCCCCCGCGAGCGCGCCGATGGCGTTGAGCAGAAGGTCCAGATTGGAGGGCACACGCCGGGGCAGATAGATCTGCAGGTATTCCATCAGCAGCGACAGCAAAGCGCCCGCCAGCGCTGCCAGCAGCACCGCCCAGCGCTCGTGCCCCCAGCGCAGCAGCGCCAGCGCCAGCAAAAAACCCAGGGGAACGTAACCCGCCACGTTGACGGCGACATCAAACCCCGTCCAGTACGGCGGCGGCAATGGGGCCGACAAAAAAATCCAGGGATCGATGCCCTGATCGCGCCAGCCGTCAAAGGGGAACAGGCTGGCAAAAACAATCAGCGCTGCATGGATCAGCGCAAGCGGCCAGGCAGAGGTTTTGTGCACCGGCGCGGCCCCAGGGTGTCAGAACGGCTTGACCACCACCAGCACCACAGCCACCAAAAGCATCAGCACGGGCGCTTCGTTGAACCAGCGAAACCACACATGGCTCTTTCGGCTGCTGCCGGCGATGAGCTTGCGCAGCAGCACGGCGCAGGCATGGTGGTAGCCAATCACCAGCACCACCACGAACAGCTTGGCGTGCATCCAGCCATTGCCCGGCCCCCAGCCGATGCCATAGCCCAGCCACAGCCACAGGCCGAGCGCCACGGCCGGCACTGCCAGCAGCGTAGTGAAGCGCAGCAGCTTGCGCGCCATCAGCACCAGTCGGTCGCGCTCGGCCACCGAGCCGGGCGCCACCATCGCCAGATTGACGAAGATGCGCGGCAGATAGAAAAGGCCGGCAAACCAGCTGGCCACGAAAACGATGTGAAGGGCTTTGATCCAGAGCATGCCCGCAGTTTAAGGGCCTGCGCGCACGGCCACGGCCAACCCGCACCAGCCCGGCACGTCCGCCGGGCCACGGCCGCCTTTTTTTGCAGCGCCACCCACCACAGCGCCGCCCCGGCCGCCGCCCCGTGGGGCGGGACGAAGCGACGCAGGGGGCTTCATAATTCCACCATGCACCTCTCCAGCCCCACCCCCTTTCCGCAAAGCCGCCCACGCCGCCTGCGCCGTGACAGCTTTACCCGCAACCTGGTGCGCGAGCACGCCGTCACGCCCCACGACCTGATCTATCCCGTGTTCGTGCACGAGGGACAGAACCAGCGCGAGGCCGTGGCGTCCATGCCCGGCGTGGACCGCCTGAGCCTGGATCTGCTGCTGCCGGTGGCCGAAGACTGCGTGAAGCTCGGCATTCCGGTGCTGGCGCTGTTCCCGGCCATCGACCCCGCCCTCAAAACACCCGACGGCAAGGAGGCGCTCAACCCCGACGGCCTGATCCCCCGCGTGGTGCGGGCGCTGAAAAAAGAGTTTCCTGACCTGGGCGTGATGACCGACGTGGCGCTCGACCCCTACACCAGCCACGGCCAGGATGGCGTGCTCGACGACACCGGCTACATCATCAATGACGAAACGGTGGAGATCCTCACCGGCCAGGCCCTCACCCACGCCGAAGCGGGCGTGGACATCGTGGCGCCCAGCGACATGATGGACGGTCGCATCGGCGCGATCCGCGAGGCGTTTGAGGTGCAGGGCCACATCCACACCCGCATCATGGCCTACAGCGCCAAATACGCGAGTGCGTTTTATGGCCCCTTCCGCGACGCCGTGGGCACGCGCGGCGCACTGGGCAAGAGCAACAAGTTCGTCTACCAGATGGACCCGGGCAACAGCGACGAGGCCCTGCGCGAAGTGGCGCTGGACATCGCCGAAGGCGCCGACATGGTGATGGTCAAGCCCGGCATGCCCTACCTGGACATCGTGCGCCGCGTGAAAGACGAGTTCCGCGTGCCCACATTCGCCTACCAGGTGAGCGGCGAATACGCCATGATCAAGGCCGCCGCCGCCAACGGCTGGCTCGACCACGATGCCGTGATGATGGAAAGCCTGCTGGCCTTCAAACGCGCAGGCGCCGACGGCGTGCTGACCTACTTTGCCCGCGACGCCGCGCGTTTGCTCCTAAAATAATAGCTATTGGCGCTTATCCAATAAGCGCCAGAGGCCATTTTCACCCCAAATTGAGCGGCATGCGCATCTTCCACATCCACGCCGGTGGCGCGATCGAGCTGAACGCGCTGCCGAGCCAGCCACCCGGCCAGGGGTTTTTCTGGGTGTCTTGCGCACGCACCGTCTTCAGCACACAGCTGGGGCAGATCCAGGCCTCACTACAAGGCATCACCGGTCTGCAACTGGTGGACCTGCATGTCTCAGACCTGCTGAATGCGCAGCTGCCCTCGCGCTACGACTACACCTCGCAGTACGACCTCCTGGTGTTTCGCCGCCTGGCCGCCATGCCGCCCACCGCCGAGCCAGGCCACCCGGAAGGTGCGGCTGTGGCACCGGTGCGGCGCAGCGGCCCCCCGGTGCTGCGCCGCATCGACACCAGCCCGGTCGGGTTTGCGATGTTTGACCATGTGCTGCTGTCGGTACACCCCACCGACTGCGCCGTGCGCGATGCCTATGCCGCGCGCCTGCTGGTCACCGCATCCACCGATCTGCACGAGGGTCGTGCCGCCAGCCCGGCACCCGGGGCGCGCCAGCCGTCCAGCACCGCCGACCTGATGCTGCGCGTCGTCAACCTGATGGTGGATGGCTACCTGGACCTGCGCCGCGACCTCACGCGCCAGCTCGATCACTGGCAAAACGAGCTGCTCAAGCCCCGGGCGCGCTTTGTGAACTGGAGCTCGCTGCTCGAAGCACGCCTGTCGCTGCACCAGCTCGACGAGATCTGCGAAGACCAGCGCACCGCCGTGCAAAACTGGATCGACGAGCTGGAAACCTGGGCCCTGCCCGACAGCAGTGCCGGCCAGCGCGATCTGGACCTGCTCAAGGTGCGCAGCCGCGACGTGCTCGAACACATCGAGCGCGTGGTGCACCATGTGCGGCGGCTGGAGCAAAGCACCGAAACCGCCGTGCAGATGCACTTTTCTGTGCAAAGCAATCGCACCAACGACATCATGCGCACGCTCACCGCGCTGACCGCCGTGTTTTTGCCGCTGAACCTGATTGCGGGCATTTTTGGAATGAATTTCGAGTTTTTGCCCCTCATCCACAAGCAAGACGGATTCTGGTGGGCGCTGGGCTCCATGACGGCGATTGCCACGGGGCTGGTGGCGCTGTTCTGGCGCAAGCGCTACCTGGCACGCACCAGCGGGCAGTGACCCTGGGCTGAAGGGCCGCAGCACCGTGGCCGAGCCCCCGTGCCACACACACGCCCCTGCGGCGCCCCGGCCACCCTGAAAACGCCGTCCTACCCCAGGTGCTTTGCAAAGAAGGCCAGGGTGCGGTCGCGCGCCACCAGGGCCGAGGCTTCGTCATACGACCCGCGCTGGTCGCAGTTGAAGCCATGGTCGGCGTCGTACACATGCACCTGCACATCGGGGTGCGCGCGCGCAAAAGCCTGCACGCTGTCCACCGAAATCCAGTGGTCGCGCTGGCCAAAATGTGCCAGCACCGGCACCTGGGGCTGGCGCGCCACTTCGGCCACCGTGGTCATGCCGCCGCCGTAATAGCACGCCGCCGCCGACAAGCCCTTCAGGCTGCAGGCCGCGCGCCAGGCCAGCAGGCCTCCCCAGCAAAAACCCACAATGCCCACCTTGCCGCCACCGTGCTGCGCGGCGTAATCGATGGCAGCCTGGATGTCGGGCATGGCACCGGCGCCGGGCAGTGCCTCCACCGCCGTCTTCAGGCCAAAGCCCGCCCCCATGTCGGCCTCGCTGTAGCCCAGGTCCACATCCGGCTGCACGCGCGCGAAGGTGGCGGGGGCCACTGCCAGATAGCCACGCGCCGCAAAGCGGTCGGCCACCGCACGGATGTGCGAATTGACACCGAAGATCTCCTGCAGCACCACCACGGCGCCACGCGGCGCTCCGTCGGGCTGGGCCACCCAGGCGGGCACCACAAAACCGTCCTGCGACGTCAGATTGACAAACTGGCCCATGCAATTGCTCCTTGAGAAGAAAACCTGTGGTGCAAAGACACCACCGCCACCCTCGAATGCACTCCGGCCCGGTGCCGGGATGCTGTAATGCACCCCATTCTTGCAGGAGACCGGTTGTGCTCAAAGTGGTTGTTGTCACCCGCGCAGGCCGCCGCATCGGGGCGGCCACGGCCCGCGCGTGGCGGCTGCCAGATGCCACCCGTACCACCCGCACCACCCCCACGCGCATTTTCGAAGGCCACCGATGGATCTGAAACCCCTCATCACCTTGCTGGCCATCGTGAACCCGCTGGCTATCGTGCCGTTTTTCATCCACTACACCCAGGGGTTTTCCAGCGATCAGCGTCGGCGCACCATCCGCACCGCGGCCCTGGCGTCGTTTTGCGTGATTGCAGCGTGTGCCCTGCTGGGTCTGCAGATTCTGGAGTTCTTCAACATCTCGTTGCAGAGCTTTCAGGTGGGCGGAGGCATGTTGCTACTGATCAGCGCCATGAACATGCTCAACGCACAGCCGGCGGAAGCCAAGCCCCACACGCACGAGTTCGAAGAAGGCGCCGAAAAAGCCGCCGCAGGCAGCAGCATTGCCGTGGTGCCCCTCACCATCCCCCTGCTCACCGGGCCTGCCAGCATGTCCACCGTGGTGATCTACGCCGACCGCGCGCAAACCTTTTGGCAGCACGCGGCGCTGGTGGGCTATGGCGTGGTGATTGCGCTCGCCACGGCGCTGTGCTTTTCGCTCGCCGACCCCATTGCCCGCGTGCTGGGCAAAACAGGCATCAACGTGATGACGCGGCTGATGGGCCTGATCCTGGCGGCACTTGCCGTGGAGGTGATGGCCGACGGCCTGGGCAAGCTGTTTCCCATTCTCGGCACGAGGTAACACCCCTTGGCTGCCCAATTGCTGTTGCTGGAAGACGACCCGGCCATCGCCCGGACCGTGATCTACACGCTGGAACGCGATGGCCTGGGCGTCACGCACAGCCTGCTGCTGCGGGATGCCCGCCAGCAGATGCAGGCCCGGGCATTCGACCTGCTGGTGCTCGACGTGGGGCTGCCCGACGGCAGCGGGCTGGATTTGCTGCAGCAAGTGCGCAACACCCCGGCCGCGCCCGGAACACCCGGCACGCCGCGTGCCACGCCGGTGCTGATGCTCAGCGCCCGTGGCGAAGAGCTGGACCGCGTGCTGGGCCTGGAACTGGGCGCCGACGACTACCTGAGCAAACCCTTCAGCCCGCGCGAACTGGCAGCCCGCGTCAAGGCGCTGCTGCGCCGTGCCGGTGCGCCCGCAGCCGCGATGGCCGCAGCCCCGCCTCTGTTTCACGACGACACGGTGGGCCAGCGCATCAGCCTGCACGGCCAGCCGCTGCCACTGACCCGGCGCGAATACCGCCTGCTGGCCTGCCTGCTGGCGGGCGCAGGCCGCATCCACACGCGCGACGCCCTGCTGGCAGCCGCCTGGGGCGACGAGAGCGACAGCCAGGACCGCACCGTGGACACCCACATCAAGACCCTGCGCGCCAAGTTGCGCGAGACCGATCCGTCGCGCGAATACATACAGACGCACCGGGGCATGGGTTACTGCCTGAACCTGTGAAATATGAGCCAAATCGGCCTCCAGCGCTTACACAGCAAGCGCCAGTAGCTATGATTTTTGATACCCACTGACCCCGCATTGGTGACCCATGCGCCTTGGCATCCGCCTGCTTTTCGCGTTCTTCCTCATCAACGGCATTGCGGCCTTTTTCGTGCTGCGCGTGTTCGCCGCCGAAATCAAGCCCAGCGTGCGCGAGGTGATGGAAGACATGATGGTGGACACCGCCAACCTCCTGGCCGAGCTGGCCAGCGATGACGTGGCGGCAGGGCGCCTGGAGCGCGAAGGTGCTGGCAGCGCCTTTGCCCGCCATGTGCGCAACTACGCCAGCCGCCCCGTGGACGCAGGCATCTGGGGCTTTGCCAAGCAGTCGCTGGATTACCGCATCTACGTCACCGATGCCAGCGGACGCGTGCTGTTCGACTCACAGGGCCAGGCGGTGGGCCAGGACTTCTCGCAGTGGCGCGACGTGGCCCGCACCCTGCGCGGCGAATACGGCGCGCGCATGACCCGCGAAGTGCCCAGCGACGACACCAGCGGTGTGATGCACGTCGCCGCCCCGGTGCTGGTGCAAGGGCGCATCGCCGGCGTGCTCACCGTGGCCAAGCCCGTGCGCACCGTGCAGCGCTTCATCGACCGGGCCGAACGCAAGGTGCTGATGGGCGGCCTGGTGTTGTTGCTGCTGTCGGCCGCCGTGGGCGTGGCCGTGACGCTGTGGATGGTGTGGAACGTGCGCCGCCTGCGCGACTATGCCCTGAGCGTGCAGGGCCCCGCCGATGGCGAGCACGACACCCTCCCGGCCACCGCACTGGCCGTGCCCCGGGTGCCCGGCGAGTTGGGCGACCTGGCGCGCGCCATGGACCGCATGCGCACGCGGCTACAAGGGCACGACTACATCGAAGGCTATGTGCGCGCACTCACCCATGAGCTCAAAAGCCCCGTGGCCGCCATCCGTGGCGCGGGCGAGCTGCTGCAGGAAGACTTGCCCGCCGCCGACCGGGCGCAATTTGCCACCCAGGTCGTGCAGCAAAGCGAGCGGCTGCAGCGGCTCATCGACCGCCTGCTGGAGCTGAGCAAGCTGGAGCAGCGCCAGCACGCCGAGGTGCGCAGCCCCGTGTCGTTGCACGACTGCGCCAGCGCCGCCCTTGCCAGCAGCCACGCCCGGGCGGTGCAGCGGGGCCTGCAACTCACGCTCAGCGGTGCGGGTGCCAGCGGGCCGTGGGAGGCCGAGCTGGTGACCATGGCCCTGACCAACCTGCTCGACAACGCCATGGATTTTTCCCCGGCTGGCAGCATCATTCGCATCGAACTCGACGGCACCAACGTGGCCGTACAGGACAGCGGGCCCGGCGTGCCCGACTACGCCTTGCCGCGCCTGGGTGAACGATTTTTCACCACCGCACGGCCGGGCGGCGAGCGCAGCGGCTCCGGCCTGGGGCTGGCCATAGTGCGGCGCGTGATGGCCCTGCATGGCGGGCACCTGGCCGTGCGCAACACGCAGCCAGGGTTGCGGGTGGTGCTGGAGTTTCCAGCCGGATAAACGGGCGTGCGCACAACGCGGCACGCCCCTTCGCCATGGGCAGACCACAGCCGCCGGATTGCGGCGTTCTTGCAACCCGTCAGCCCAGCACCGCCCAGGTGTGGCAAGCCGTTCCCGCCGCCACAAACCCATGCCATACCGCGTGGGCATACCGAATGCGGGCGTCCAGCACAAAAAAGACCACCCCCAAGGTATACAGGCAGCCCCCGGCCACCAGCCATTGCGCGCCCGCCGCAGACGCACGCTCCAGGATGGGCACCGCCGCCAGCAACACCAGCCACCCCATGGCGAGATACCCGCCCGTGGACCACCACGGCGACGACAGACGGCCCATGGCCTTGAGCACCATGCCTGTAGCGGCCACCAGCCACACCACCACCAGCATGGCGCCAGCCCCTGGGCCACCAAGGTGCCCCGACGCAAAGACCGTGTAACTGCCCGCAATGAACAGATACACCGCGCCGTGGTCGAGCTTCAGAAAAACCCGTTTGGCGCGGCCCTCCGGCAACGCGTGGTAAACGGTGGACGCCAGGTACAGCCACACCATCGTTGCCACGAAAACGCAGACACCGGCAAAGCCCTCTGCACTCAGGCTTCGCCCCCAGGCCACCAGCCAGTAACCGGCGACCACGGCTGCGGCCAACGCCGCCCCGTGGCTGGCCGCGTTGGCGATTTCCTCGCCACGGCTTTGCGGGCGCCCGGCGTTGCCCGAAAGGAAAAACCGGCCCATCGCCCGTTCCTAGTGCGGGAGCGCAGTCTGCTGGCGGTCGCGCCAGGCGTGGTAGCGCGCCCGCTGCAGGGCAAAAAACTCCACCAAACCCCACGCCATGCCGCAGCCCACCAGGCCGCACAGCATGAGCCAGCGCATGGCGTCAATCCTGCGCTGGCGATGGGGACGTGAATTCTTCATGGGAGAAACAGTCGTTGCCCGGCAAATCCAGCCAACGCCAGGTTTCGTCGAACAGTTCGTCGAAGAGTCTCTGCAATCCGAGCAGTTTCCAGAGCATGCGAGGCCTTTGGAGAAGGTTGTGGGCCACTGCAAGGTAACTGCGGTATGTGACAGTTTGGCGTCCGTCGGCGCATTTGCCACACCCGCAGGTTCGATCAACACGCAAGGCCAGGCGGGCGGTATGCTGCGGCGTCCCCCCTCTGCAACCCCGCCCTCCACCACCGTGCCCGAAAACGTTCTGCCCGAACTGCGGGCCCTGGAAAAGATTCTGGAACAGGGCGGCCCGGACCTGCAGGTTCGCGTGGTGCGCGAGGTCAGCGTGGCGTCGGGCGCAAGCTTTCCCATCTACTCGATTGGCATTGGCAACCCGAGCCCCGGCATTCCCGCCGTGGGCTTTTTTGGCGGGGTGCACGGCCTGGAACGGATCGGCGCCGAGGTGGTGATTGCCTATCTGCAAAACATCGTCATGCGGCTGCGCTGGGACACCACGCTGCACCAGCAACTCGAACATGTGCGCCTGGTGTTCATGCCCATCGTCAACCCCGGTGGCATGTGGGCGGCCACACGCGCCAATCCCAACGGTGTGGACCTGATGCGCAATGCGCCGGTGCAGGCCCTGGACCGCGTGCCGTTGCTGATGGGTGGCCAGCGCCTGAGCGCAGGGCTGCCCTGGTACCGCGGCCCCTTTGGCGCGCCGATGGAAATCGAGAGCCAGGCCTTGTGTGAGGTGGTGCGCACCGAGCTGCTGCCCCGGCCGTTCAGCATTGCGCTCGATTGCCATTCGGGTTTTGGCGTGCGGGACCGCCTGTGGTTTCCGTTTGCCCACACCCGCAAACCCATTGCGCACCTCAACGAGCTGCATGCGCTCAAAAACATCTTCCTGCAGGCGCACAGCAACCACCAGTACATCATCGAACCGCAGAGCGCGCAGTACCTCGCCCACGGCGACCTGTGGGACTACCTGTATCTGCAGGCCTGTGAGAACACCGAACGCATTTTCCTGCCGCTGACGCTGGAGATGGGCTCGTGGATCTGGATCAAGAAGAACCCGCGCCAGCTGTTCTCGCGCCTGGGCATCTTCAATCCGCTGATCGACCACCGCCAGCAGCGGGTGCTGCGCCGGCATCTGGCGCTGCTCGATTTTCTGTCGCGTGCGGCCTGCAGCCACCTGCGCTGGGTGCCCAGCAAGGAAAACTACGAACAACGCCGAGCCAATGCACTGGCCGAGTGGTATTGAGCGCGCCCCCATGGACACCTGGATTTTGTTGCGTGGATTGACCCGGGAGGCTTCCCACTGGGGTGCCTTTGCGGGCGATTTTCAGACTGCCTTGCCCCAGGCCAAGGTGGTGGCGCTCGACCTGCCGGGCAACGGCCAGCTCCATGCCCTGCCAAGCCCGCTCACCGTGCAGGGCATGGTGGCGGCTTGCCGCGCCGAACTGGCAAGGCAAGGGGTGTTGCCACCGTTTCATTTGTTTGCCATGTCGCTGGGCGCCATGGTGGCCACCGAATGGGCGCGCACTGCGCCCGAAGAAATCAGGGGGTGCGTGCTGGTGAACACCAGCTTTCGCCCGTTCAGCCCCTTTTTTCACCGGCTGCGACCTCGCAACTACGCCGCGCTGCTGCGACTGGTGCTGCACCCCCCATCGGCCGACGCCATCGAGCGCACGGTGTGGCGGCTGACAAGCAATGCGCCAGGCCCACGCACTGCCGTCATTGACGACTGGGTTGCCGCCCGCACCCGACGCCCGGTGTCGGCCATCAACGCCCTGCGCCAGCTGGTGGCGGCGGCACGCTACCGCGCGCCCACGGTGGCGCCCAGCCCTCGCATCCTGCTGCTCACCAGCCAGAGCGACCAGCTGGTGGACAGCCGCTGCTCCCTGGCAATTGCCCGCAGCTGGCACTGCGCCCTGGCAGTGCACCCGCAGGCCGGACACGACCTGCCGCTGGACGCGCCCCAGTGGGTCATAGAGCAGGTGCAGCAATGGCTGGCCCGCACAGCCCCATCGCAACGAGCCCCGGCCACGGACCCATAGCCGCGCTTTGGGCCACGCGCGCACTTCACGCTCACCTCACAAACTTCATCGTGGCCTCACCCGGGGCAACAACACTGCCTTCACATTCACCGTGGAGGAGCCCTTGAAAAACCCCTTGTTTACCAAACTGGCCGCTCTGGCAGCCATCACCCTGCTGTTGCTGTTCGGCCTGGGTCTGATCGAAGACGTGGTGCGCGACCGCCAGCGCTACCGCAGCATGACGGCACAGGGCGTGGCCAACAGCCTCGCCGGCCCGCAAACCCTGGTGGGCCCGATGATCCACAGCGCCTGCGTGGAAAGCTGGGATGTGGCCACCGGCCAGGGAGAGGAGCGCCGCGCCACCGAGCAGCGGCGCGAGTTTCTGCTGACCGCCATGCCTGAGCAACTCACGCTGCAATCGGGCGCCGCCATGCAGGAGCGCTCGCGCGGCCTGCACAAGGTGAACACCTACAACCTCAAGGCCCACATCACGGCGCAATGGGGCTCGCTGGCCAGCCTGCAGCCGCAGGCCACGGTAAAAGGATCACGCATGCAGTGCGGCGCCCCCATCCTGATGATGGCGGTGGGCGATGCCCGCGGCATCCGTACCGCACAGCTCACCCTGGACGAGCAGACGCTGCCGCTCAAACCAGGCACCTTTCACCCCACCTACAGCCGGGGGCTGCACGCCGCGCTGCCCGAGGCCGTGCGCGACCAGACCAACGGCCTCTCGGCCACGCTGGAACTCGAACTGGTGGGCACCGAGCGCCTGGCCATGGTGCCCTTGGGCGGCAACACCGAGGTGCAGATGGGCAGCAGCTGGCCCCATCCCTCGTTTGCGGGGCGTTTTTTGCCCTCCGAGCGCGAGGTGAAGGCCGACGGCTTCAACGCCCGCTGGCGCCTGTCGGCGCTGGCCACTACGGCCCAGCACGACATTGCCAACGGAAAAAAGGTGTGTGACGCAGCCAGCACTGCGGGCAGCGACCATGCCCTGGCCGCCACGGCGGAGCGCGACTGCGCCGACAGCTTCAGCGTGGCCTTCATCGACCCGGTCAACCCCTACACCCTGTCGGACCGTGCCACCAAATACGGGGTGCTGTTTATTGCGCTGACCTTTGTGGCGGTGGGCTTGTTCGAGCTGATGAAAAAACTGCGCGTGCACCCGGTGCAATACCTGCTGGTGGGCAGCGCCCTGTGCAGCTTCTTCTTGCTGCTGGTAAGCCTGTCGGAGCACCTGCCGTTCGGGGTGTCGTATGCCATTGCCGCCACGGCCTGCGTGCTGCTGCTGGCTTACTACGCCAGCCACATGCTGGGCAGCCTGGCGCGGGGCGTGCCACTGGGCGCGGGCATTGCGTTGCTGTATGGCCTGCTCTATGTGCTGCTGCAACTGGAGCAGACCGCCCTGGTGGTAGGCGCCATCGCGCTGTTCATGGTGCTCTCCGCCGTCATGGTGCTCACCCGCAACGTGAACTGGTATGGACTGGCACCCGCACGTGCTGGCGCCACCCACGGCACCACCCGCCCGGAGGCCGCATGACAACCGCCACGCAACGCACGCCCGCAACGCCCATGCAAACGCCCCTTGGTGCCAAAGCACCAGAGGTTTGGGCGCACTATCTTGCCTCGGCGGCGGCGGCTGCGGTGTCCGGGCTGTCCGAGGGCGAAGCGCTGCGCTTGCAGCGCCACCGCGACCGTCTGCTGGCCGCGCTGCAGGTGCAAGACCGCGCCGCGCTGGAGCAAGCCAAACAGGATGTGCTGCAAGCCACCTGCCTGCCGCCCGGTTCGCCGGCATTGCGGCGCGCACTGAGGGAACTGTCGTGGCGGATGGCGGGCCTGCGGCTGCCACGTCGTCCGATGCCGTGACGCCGTGACGCCGTGACGCCGTGACGCCGTGACGCCGTGACGCCGTGACGCCGTGACGCAAATAATTTAGTGAAAACAGCCTGCAGCGCAATAGGATAAAGCGCTAACAGCTATTGTTTAGATAGCATTGAATGAGCGCCAAATCTCATCAGATCGTCACCGTGCCATTGAGCGCCTGGTTCTTGGCGGTGCACGGCGCCGCATCCTGGGCAGTGTGAACCCCGCGACGTACACACCATGCAAAAGCCCCGCTCTGGGCGGGGCTCTCGGGGTCGCAACCGTTCGGGCAATCCTTGCGGATCGCCCAACAGATTGTTTATTGACCGTACATGCGCTTGGCGTCGTCCACGCACTTGGACTTGACGTCGCCCTGCATGGTGTCGCAGCGCTCCTTGGCGGCCTTGTAGTTGGCCTCGTTCTTCTCGGCAGACGCGTCCTTGCGTGCCTCGGCCACGGCAGCGCCCTTGGCGGCGGGTGTGTCGGCGGGCTTGGCCTGTGCCTGGGCTACCTTGGCGTTTTCCTTGGCGGTCACATGGGCAGCCTTGGCGTCCTTCACGCAAACGTCCTTGGCGTTGCCACTGAGGTCGTCGCATTTTTCCTTGGCGATGGCGTAGTCGGCATCGGCACGGGCCACGCGGGCCTTGTAAGCAGCTTTGGTGCTGGGTTTGTATTGCGCTTCCAGCTCAGCCTTGGCGACATCTTCATGGCCCTTGGCTTCCTTGACGCAAATATCCTTGGCGTTGTCGGTCAAGGCATTGCACTTTTCCTTGCTGGCCTTGTAGTCGGTTTCAATGGTGTCTTTCGCCGCCTTGTATTCAGGCTGCGTCAGTGCAAAAGCGCTGGTGGCCAACAGGCCCGCGGTGATGGATGCAATCAGTGTGCGTGCAATTTTCATGGGTCAATCCTTGGTGATGTTCGGGAAGGCGCAGGCGCCACAACGCCTGCGCACCAACAAATGAGCTCGTTGCGCAAACGCGCGGCGCATCAGTCTTTGAAACGGAACTCGGGGTGGCGGTCCTGCCATTCCTTGAGCTGCTTTTCGGCCGCATCGCGAGCGATGCCGTGGCGCTCCTGCAGCTTGCCCAGGAACTGATCGCGCCGACCGGCGATCACGTCGAAATCGTCATCGGTGAGCTTGCCCCACTGCTCGACCATCTTGCCTTTGAACTGCTTCCAGTTGCCTTGGAGGGTGTCTTCGTTCATGGTGTGCTTCCTCGAAAATTTCGCCTCTGCCGTCCACCCGGAATGCGTGGAACCAATGCGAGATGCGATGGAGCCCACTGTAAAAACGATGGCCGCTGCGCCGCGTAGGCCATGCTGCGAAGCACGCGTCAGCGCAGGACTACGGTGCTGAAAGAAAAAAGCCAGACATTGCTCGCGCGGGACAGACAGCCGCCAAGCGCACGCCGCGCACGCCGCGCACGCCAGAGATAAACACCCAAGCGCACGGTGCAGGCAGCTGCCTAAAGGCGGTGCGCTCGAACGCAGTGGTCTCCCCTTGCTGCGCCTGGTGCTGACAGCGAGCGCGCCTTCAGGCGCCGCTCATCGTCCGAGCTGCTCCACCCACCGTGCCAATTCTTGCGCCACCTGGTGGGTGGCTTCGGCCAGTGCACGCGTGCCGCCAGCGGCATCGGCACTGCTTGCGGGGCGCTGCACGATGAAAACGCGCTGGCCCAGCAATGTTTCACCGGTCTGCGCGGGCTCTGACAGCGTGGCACGCAAGCGCACCAGGCCGACGCTTTCGGTGGCACTGGTGAAGACATGGCTGAACTCCTCCAGGTCCACGCGCAACACGGTGGGCAGCTTGCCGCCGGCGCGGGCCTGGGCGGCACCGCTTTCGAGCGTGAGCACGGCACGGCGCTGGCCCAGCTGGTCGAGCAGGCGCTGCTGCACCAGTTGCGCAGGCGGCTGACTCCAGCGCGCCTGGGTGTAGGGGCGCAGTTGCCGGGCATCGGTGTAAGCCAGGCGGTAGAGCACGGCGGTGCTGCCTTCGGCGAGGCCGGGGGCCTCTACGTCGGCCAGGGCCAGCGCAGGCAGCGGTGCACGGCGGTCGGTGGGCACTGGCGCCATGGCACCCGGGCCGAAGTCGTAGTGCACGGGGCGCGATGGCGGGGAGGGCAAGATCGAGCATCCTGCCACAAAAAATGCAACAAATACGACCGCAGCCATTGATGGATAAGCGCTAGCAGCTATTGTTTTGATAGTTTTCATGGCGTATTCGATCAGGGTTGAACCTTGGGGGCCTCAAAACCGGGCTCTCCCGGGCCGGCGCCGGCACGGCCTGCACCATAGATGAAGAGCTGCGGGTTTTCGTTGATGCCCCCGGCCGTGCGCCCAAACTGGCGCGCAGCACGCGAGGTGTCGTCTGCGGCGCGGTTCAGGCGCGGCAGGGTAACGCTGCCAAACTGGTCTGCGGCGCGCGCCAGTGACTGGGTGCCCTGGGTGATCTGGTCGAGGGCACCGCCTTCAGCGCCCAGACGTTTGTTGGTCTGACCGATGTCGATGGCCAGCGTGGACACCTGCGACCCCGCCTGTTCGAGCGCCTTGAGGGTCCGGCGCGCGTCGCCTACCAGGGGCGGCAGGGCCGCCAGGGTGGGGTCCAGGCGCTCTTTCACGGTGGTGTCCAGCCGCTGGGTGAGGGTCGCCACGCTGCTGGCCGCCTGCCCCATGCTGTCGAGTGCCGCACTGAACCGTTTCTGGTTGTCATCGCCCAGCAGCGTGTTGATGCGGTGCGTGGCTTCTTCCACCTGGCCCAGGATGGCGGGGCCTTGGTCCGCCAGGCGTGACAGCGGCGAGCTGCGCAGCGGCAGCCGTGGCAGGCCACTGGGGCCGGGGGGCACTGCCGGCTGCGCCACCCCCTCATCGTCCAGCTGCACATGGGCCAGGCCGGTGACTCCCTGGTAGCCCAGCACGGCGAAGGTGCCAGGGGTAATGGGGGCCTGGTCGTTGACGGCGATGCGGATCAGCACGTTGCCCGGAATCTGGGGGTCAAAACCAATGCGCGTGACCTTGCCAACGGCTACGCCCTTGTAGCGCACGGCGGCCTGTGGCTGCAGTCCGGTAACGCCGTCCTTGCTGGTCAGCTCGTAGTGCTGGTAACTGGTGTTGTCGCGGGTGAGCCAGATCGCCAGACCCGCCAGCATGGCGGCCACCGCCAGCACGAAGATGCCAGCGGCGAGGGCGTGGGATTTGTTTTCCATCAGGATTCCTTGGCGGTAACCGCGTTATGCACTGGCGCCATGGCGCGCTGGCCGCGTTCACCCAGAAAAAAGTGTTCTATGAACGGATGAGGGTAGCGCGTCACTTCATGGGGCGTGCCGGTGACGATCACTTTCTTGTCTGCCAGCACAGCCACCCGGGTGCTCAGCGCAAACAGGGTATCGAGGTCGTGCGTGACCATCACGACGGTCAGGCCCAGCGCTGCATGCAACTCGCGCAGCAGGGCCACAAAATCGTCTGCACTGCTGGGGTCAAGCCCCGCCGTGGGCTCATCGAGCAGCAGCAACGGGGGGTCCATGATGAGCGCCCGCGCCAGCGCCACGCGCTTGACCATGCCGCCCGACAGGTCGGCGGGCATGCGGGTGGCGTGCTCGGGCTTGAGGCCCACCATCTGCAGTTTGACCAGCGCCGCGTCACGCACCACATCGGCCGGCAAAGTGCCTTGCTCACGCAGGGCAAACGCCACGTTGTCGAGCACGTTGAAGGCCGAAAACAGGGCGCCGTGCTGGAACAGCATGCCCACACGGCTGGCAGCGCCTTCGCGCCCCATTTCCGAGGCCGGCTGGCCCAGCACCGTGACGCTACCGCGCGTCGGCCTGGCCAGGCCCAGCATCTGGCGCAGCAGCACGGTCTTGCCGGTGCCCGAGCCCCCCACCAGCGCCAATATCTCGCCGCGTTGCACCGACAGCTGCAGGTCCTGGTGCACCGAAAAGGCCTCGTTGCCCTTGCCGAACGTGGTCCACAGCCCTTGCACGTCCACAACGGGCGGCTCGCCAGGCGCGACGGCGATGTGCCCGGGTTTGGCGGTGCGCTCCGTCATGGGCACCCTCTCTTTGAATTTGAAACTGGCGCGCACGAAGCCAGCGGCCGCCGCTCAAGGGCCGCCCCGCCGAGCTGGCCGCGTTCACCTTCCCGCAAAACAACGTTTTGCGAGAGAAGGGGGAAGGCGCGAAGCGCATCAGGGGGATGCTTCCTCATATTCCGATGTTCTTGAATGCCACGGCAAACAGCGCATCCACGATGATCACCATGGTGATGGACGTCACGACCGAGGCCGTCGTGCCCTCGCCCAGGCTCTGCGTATTGGGTTTGACGCGCAGCCCCCAGTGGCAGCCAATCAGGGCAATCAGGGCGCCAAACACCACCGATTTGGACATCGCCAGCCCGAGGTTGCCAATCTTCACCGCCGAGGGCAACGCCTCGACAAAATACGCCGGCGAAATGTCCATGGCCACATCGGCCGCCAGCATGCCGCCAGCCAGTGCCGCCAGCGTGGTCCACACGCTGATGAGGGGCATGGCCAGCGCCAGCGCCAGCGTGCGCGGCAGCACCAGGCGAAAGCCATGGGGAATGCCCATCACGCGCATGGCATCGAGCTCTTCGGTAACCCGCATCACACCGATCTGGGCCGTGATGGACGAGCCCGACCGCCCCGCCACCAGAATGGCCGCCAGCATGGGGCCCAGCTCGCGAATCAACGAAATGCCCAGAATATTGACGATGAATGACTCGGCCCCGAACTGGCGCAGCTGCAGACTCATCAGGTAGGCCAGCACCACGCCAATGAGAAACCCCACCAGCGCCGTGATGGGCAGCGCCGTGGCACCCATGCGGTACACATGGCCCGACACATCACGCCAGGGCCCGCGCCCCGGCGCACGCGCCAGCCGCACGAGGTCAAGCATCAGCTGCCCCACCAGCTGCACCATGTGCCTGGCGTGGTCCGCACCATGCAGCACCAGCACACCCAGGTGGTCCATCTGCTCGGACAGGCGCCAGGGTTCTGCGGGCGGCGGCACTACGGTGAGGCTTGCCACACGCTCCAGCATGGCGCGCTGGGGGTCGGTCAGCTGCAAATGCTGCGGCCACTTCTGGCCCCAATGCTTCCAGAGCAACTGCGCGCCCACATGGTCCAGCCACTGCAGGCTGCGCAGGTCCCATCCTCCCGGAGGCACCGGTTGCTTCCGCAACTGTGCCGCCAGCGCGTGCCAGTGCTCACGGTGGCCCAGCTCGGCCGCACCCCAGCGGCCCAGCAATTGCGCCTGGGGCCCTTCGGGTGATTCGGCAAAGACGATGCGAGGCGAAAGATCGCTCATGGATGGGGCGGCGCAAGCCACCATGGTTGGAAAAAAGCAAAAGCAGCGCAAACGGCCTGGGCCCGGACCATGCGCCAAGCACAAGCACAGCCGCGAGCACTGTGCGTGCAATTATTATCGCGGATTCAAGTACGAAGTGCGCGAGTCTCAAGTCTAAGCGGAGTGATCTCCAGCCCATAGAACACCTCATGCGGAGTACGCCAGCCCAGGCACTTGCGTGGCCGGTGGTTCAGTGCATACACCGC